>NZ_JACCSO010000545.1 GCF_013812955.1 Nannocystis sp.
CACCACCGGTGCGTCCGCGGCCGACGCGAGCCCGTACTCGCCCGGCGCCACGGCACAGGCGACGCGCGGCCGGGGTTTGCCCGGGCTGCCGCCGATCGTCCAGCGCAGCGGCCTCGTCGTCGCGCCCCCGTGTTCTTCGCTGCCGAGCGGCAAACCAGCAACCAGCGGCACCACCGTGAGCTCGGGCCCGCAGCCCTCGACCCACATCAGCGCGTCCCCCGAATTGCTGAAGCGCGCGCCATCGACCGCGTAACGGGTGTCGGGCAGCCACAGCGGCAGCGCCCGCCGGCGCGACAGGTCGAGATAACCGGCGCGCAGCCCCGAGCTGTCCCCGAGGTCATGCAACCACCCCGCGTCGATGCCACGGACCAGCGCTCCGCGACCGCGCGGCTCGAGCTCGACCAGCATCGGCAGCAGGCCGGCGTCGGGATCGTCGGTCAGCGGTCGCAGGGTGCTCGTCGTGATCGTCCCGGCCCCGTACGAGAACAGGGTGCGGCTGCCGTCCGCGCCGCGGTCCTCGCCGATCCACACCGCCTGCGCGGCGACCACGGGCGTGCTGCAGCCGCCGAGCTGGACCGCCAGCAGCGCCATGACCGGGATCCATGACCCCGTGGACCCCGTGCGTGGCCTGGCGCGTGACTTGGCTCCCGCCGGCTCATCGGCTCCGGATCGCATCCCGGCGATCATATCAGATCCCGCGCACCCTGCCGTTGCACGGCTCCCGCACGAAAACCGCTGGTTGCGCCTTTGTGCCGGCTTTGGCAGGCTTCGCGCCTATGTCCGGTGACGAGACGAACCCCGACTTTGACAGCGCCGAAAACCTCGAGGACGGCGAGCTCATGATCGACGAGAGCGGCGAGGGCGACGGCGACGGCGACGACGAGGGTTCCCCCGCGGAGCTCCAGCAAGCCGCCCAGGCCATCGACTTCGTGACGCTCCCGATCGCCTGCACCAACGAGGGCAAGGGCGCCCCGCTGGCCATGGGCATCCAGCGCTGGTGGGCGCAAGAGCTCGCAGAGGCCGGAGGCAAGGCCGCTGCGCCGGTCTTCACCGCCCTCCACGAGCAGGCCGGCCGCAAGGTCCCCGCCCTGATGATCTTCCGTGAGCCGTGGACCGACGCCCGCGCGCTCGAGGGCATCCAGCGGTTCGCCAACGCCCGCCACGGCCTCGTCACGGACATGCACGTGCAAGAGGACCAGCTCAAGGTCACCGCGCGCATGGTCGAGATCGGCCCGGGCCCGGAGCTCATCACCCTCGAGTCCTGGGAGTTCACCGGCACCCCGGACGAGCTGCCCAGCAAGCTCTTCGACCTCCAGCAGGGCGTCGCCGCCCGCCTCGGCCTGCAGAGCGAGACCAAGACCTGGCAGGAGGCCTTCGGCAGCGACAACATCCAGGCGCTCGTCTCGTACCTGGTCGGCCTCGGCAACCTCAGCGCCCTGCAGGGCCGCTGCGTGCCGACCACCTCCGACCAGCTGCTCTCCCCGCTGATGGACGCCCTCGGCCGCGCCCCGGAGATGGACCCCGCGATGCAGGCCCTGCACGCGATGGTCGATATTCTCATCGGCGGCCAGCCCGACCAGTCGGCGATCCCGCTGTCGATCCAGGCCCTCAACATCGCCGCCCAGCGCCGCAAGACCGACCAGGGCGCCTGGCACCACCTCGCGCTCGCGCTGCGCCGCGTCGGCGACGTCGGCAGCGCCGTGCAGGCCTTCCAGCAGGCCCTGAACCTCAACCCGCAGAACCCCGCGGTCGCGGCGACCTTCATCGACACCCTGCGCTCCGCCGGCGACCTCGAGAACGCCTTCAAGGTCGCCCAGTTCGCGGTCGAGAACGGCAACGAGGGCTCGGCCGTGCTCGCCCAGCTCGGCAGCCTGCTGATCGAGAACGACCAGTTCGACGAGGCCGAGCCGTTCCTGCGCCGCGCCGTCGAGGAGGGCAAGATCCCGAGCGCCTTCGGTGACCTCGCCAACATCCTCTGGGACACCTCGGAGACCGAGCCCGCCAAGATCAAGGAGGACCGCGAGGAGGCGATCGCCCTGCTCGCCGCCGCGATCGACCAGCCGGTGCTCGCCAAGAGCAGCCTCGACATGCTGCTCGACCTCCACGAGGAGGAGAAGGTCGAGCGCGCCACCGGGCTGCTGCTGCAGGCCGCCGAGAAGCACCCGCAAAACGCCACCGTGCTGCGCTACGTCGCCAGCATGTACCTCGACGGCGACAACCCGCCGGCCGCCCGCCCCTACCTCGACGCGATCCTGGCGCTACAGCGCCGCAGCCTCGACGACGACGCCTTCGCGCGCCGCTCGGTCCTCGCCCTCGACCTCGAGGACTTCGAGGACCGCTACGACCAGGCCATCGACGCCGTGCGCTCCGACGATTCGCAGCGCCAGCACAGCGCCGCCAAGTTCTTGCGCGAGATCATCGCCCGTGACCCGCGCTACTGGCAGCCCCACCTGATGCTCGCGCTCGCGGTCCGCCAGAGCGAGGGCGACAGCGCCGCCCTCGCCCACCTGATGGACGCCGTGCGCCTGCGGCCCAACGACGCCGAGATCCGCAACCTGCTGGCCGGCATCCTGCGCAAGATGGGCCGCCCGAAGGAGGCCGTCGAGCACCTGCGCGCCGTCGTGGCCATCAACCCCCGCGACGTCGACCCGGTGGTCGCCCTCGCCTCGTGCATGCGCGACGCCAACAACTTCGAGGAGGCCCGCCAGGTCTGCACCGCCGCGCTCCAGATGATCCCCGATCACCCGGAGTTCACGCGCATCCTGGGCAGCCTCCCGCCCCCGCGCGAGCGCCAGAACTAGCTTCGATCCAGAACTAGCTTCGAGCCCACGAGCGGCCGATCAAAAACGGGCCAGCGACAGGCGTCGCTGGCCC
>NZ_JACCSO010000548.1 GCF_013812955.1 Nannocystis sp.
CCGTTGCCCTGCGCATGGCGATCGCGCTCACGCTCACGCTCACGCTGGGGCGGGGCCTGGCCCTTGCGGCCATACTGACCCTGGCGCCCCTCGCTGACCGCAGGTGCTTGCGCAACAGGTGCAGAACCACGCTGTAAACTCTCGAATTCCCCGCGCAATTCAGGACGCTCTTCGGCGAGGCGGGACATCGCGTTCGCCATCACCAGGGCGACATCGGTGACACCGCTGAGCCCGGCGCTGCGCGGGGCCTCGAACTCGAGCTGCTGGACCTTTTGCAGGACCTCGCTGCGGCGACTGGTGTCCGCGCCGCGGCGGGACGGCTTGACCGCGACCAGCTGCGGCGGCGGGGCCTCACCACGCACCCCGAAGCGGCTGCGCCGGCGCTTGCGTCGACCGCCCTCGCTGCGTCCGGCCTCCTCGCCGCCACCACCCTCCTCGGCATCACCCTCGGCCTCGCCGTCCTCCTCGCCTTCGCCCTCGGCCTCGGCCGATGCAGGCACTGCGGATGGTGCGGCTGCAGCCGGTGCAGCAGATGCAGCAGATGCAGCCGGTGCAGCAGATGCAGCCGATGCGGATGCAGCCGGTGCAGCAACGGCCCCGGAACTCCGAGATTGCACTTCAACGTCCTCGGCTTTCACCTCGACATCGTTAGGCTTTTGCACAACCGGCGGAGCCGCCTTCACGGGCGCGACCACGGGTTCCGGCACCGCGGGAGCCGCGGGTGGCGGAGGCAGGGCGATGCCTGGCGTGAGGGCGTAATAACCCGGCTTATTGCGGGTCAAGATGGCCTGTTCACCACGCACAGCCGAGTTCAGGCAGGTCCGCATGGCCGCCTCGGGGTCACGCCCGACATGCGACAGCAGGTTGCGCTGGACCGCACGTTTGGCGATCTCGGCGAAGTGCAGCGGCTCGGGCTCGTGGCGAAGGACTTCGATCGCGGCTTCGAGAAAGGTCATGTTTTGTCGGGGGTGCACCGAGCCCGCGCGCACAGGGCTGGGGAAAGATCCAAAAATTTGCGAACCAGGCACCCGGTCTGCTAGCGGCCCTACGTCATGCGCACGCACAACTTCGGCGTCCTGATGGCTGCACCGGCCCTGGGTGGAGACCCTGCCGCGCGCGGCCAGACCTCCACCGCGGACGATGATAGCCAAATCGACACGCAAAGTGGCCAAGATCTTGTCGCCGCGCTGCGCCGTCTCGGCCACGACGCGACCCTGCTCGCGGCCGACGACGACCTCGATCTGACCCTCCGGGCCGCCCGGATCTCCGCTTGCCTGCTCGCCGCCCATGGTTCGGCCGGCGGCAGCGGCGAGCTCCAGGGCCTGCTCGCCCTGCGTCAGATCCCCTTCGCGGGCCCCTCTGCAGCCGCCGTGGCGCTCGCCTTCGACAAGCTGCGGGCCCGCCAGATCCTCGGCTTTCACTCCCTCCCGGTGCCCGCGACCCTCGCCCTCGGCGGCGAGAGCCTCGATCGCCAGGCCCTCGGCCTGCTCGGCTGGCCAGCGGTCCTCAAGCCCCGCCACGGCAGCCTCGGCGCCGGCGTGCGCTTTCTCGGGGACGCCGCCAGCGTCGCCCTCGCGGCCGACGAGCACCACAAGCCCGGCGGCGACTGGCTGCTCGAGCGCGCCGTGCCCGGCCGCGAGATCCAGGTCGTGCTGCTCGACGGTCGGATCCTCGGCGCCATGGAGGTCGAGCGCGACCCCGGCGCCCCCGGGCAGATCTGCGCCATGGTCTGCCCGCCCAGCCTGTCCCGCAGTCGCCGCCACGGCATCGACAACCTCGCGCTCCACGCCGCCGCCGCTCTCGGCCTGACCCGCGGCCCGGCCCGCGTCGACCTCATCCTTCATGAGCGCCACAACGAGGTCATCCTCGAGGTCGAGCCGCTCCCCCCGCTGCATCAGGCCGGCGTCGTCGCCAAGGTCGCCCGCGCAGCCGGCCTCTCCTACGACCAGCTCGTCTCCGCGATCATCCACGACCTGGTCGACGCCCCGACCCTGCGGATCCCCTCGCGCCAGCGCGCCGAGTCCGTCGCCGCCCTCCAATAATCCTTCCCCGCAACTCGCCCGGCCGCCGACCCAAGCCGAGCTCGCAACACCGCAAGCCGGCGAGACCGCAAGCCGGCAAGCCGGCAAGCAAGGTTGTTCGGAAGGATCGAGGATGAGGCGGGCGTGCCCGTCTCATCTTCGACATGCCCGCACCGGCCCGCCACACCGTCAAGGCGAGCCACAACCGTCAAACGCCAGCGAACAACCGAGCCCCGAAGCTGTCCGAAAGCCGCTGGTCCCCGAAGATCTTCCGGGCCGCCGAATTGACGTCGTACTCGACCCGCTTGAACTCGAAGACGCCCTTCGCCGAGTCGTAGAGCGTGTAGCTCGCGCGCGGGTCGTGGTCACGGGGTTGGCCGACCGAGCCGACCGACACGATGTAGCGAAACTCCGGGTGGACCTCGAAGGACTTGGTCACGACCTCGTAGACGCGCTCGCGGCCGACCGCGAACGACTTGCAGAGGTGCGAGTGGCCGATGAAGGTGATCTGCCCGAGCGACTCCCAGATCGGGATGCAGGTCTGGGCCTGCTCGACGCTGAAGATGTACTCGAACTCCTCGAGGTCGACCGGGGACCCGTGGCAGAAGTGGGTCATCCCATCCTTCTCGAAGTAGTTGAGCTTACGCAGCCAGGCCATGTTGTCCGGGGTCAGCTGACCGGCGTGCCAGTCGAGGGCCTCGCGGGCGGCGTCGTAGTAGTAGCTGTAGTCCATGCGGCCGGCGACGGCCGCGTCGTGATTGCCGAGGATCGTGTAGCGGGTGACCCGCTTGACGATGTCACAGCACTCGTTGGGCTGGGCGCCGTAGCCGACGGTGTCTCCGAGGCAGACGAGGGCGTCGACCTTGTCCTTGTCGACGGCGCGAAGGACCGCCTCGAGGGCGTCATGGTTGGCGTGAGTGTCGCTAAATATTCCGTAACGCATCAGTCGTCCCCGACCACTTCGAAATCGCCGTCGGCGTCGAGTTCCGGCGTGGTGATAGCCTCGTAAGCTCGCGTGGAGAAGCGACGGATGTCTCGCTCGTTGCGATCTTCCGTCCCTCCGCCCCCGCTGCGCCCCTCGCCTTGCACGTCGGCGAGTGTAGCAAGCGCTCGTCGGGCCGCGGAGGAAACCGAGGGGTCACCGACCTCGAGCAGATTTTCGACCGCCTGGCGGCCGGCGCCCCCGGGCGCGTCTCCGTCCGAGACCACCAGCTCGGCGAGGGCCCGCGCCACGCGGCCGACCAG
>NZ_JACCSO010000552.1 GCF_013812955.1 Nannocystis sp.
GGCCTGGACCGAGCCCGCGAGGATGCGAGCGCCGCGGGCTCGCTACTTCGCCGACTTCGCCTTCACGGGCTTCGCTGGCTGCACCGGCGTGCCCGACTCAGCCGGCCGCGCGCGCCAGGTACATCATCGCGCCGCGCCTGATCTTCTCGCCCTGGCTCGGCGTGAAGATCTGCCGCGGACCCTCGCGACACGAGCACATCAAGTTTTGCTGGCCCAGATCATGCTCGAGCCCGAACAGGTGGCCGAGCTCGTGGACCAGCGTGGTCGAGGGCGCGTCGGCGCCGAGCAGCAAGTACTCGCGGCTTCGCAGCTTGCGCATCAGCCCGCGATAGCGCCAGTGCAGCCCACGCACCCCGCGGTCCGCTCGCAGCACGTTGCCGAGCTCGACCGACTGCACGAGGAACAGGTGGACCGTGCCATCGTGCGGGGCGAAGTTCGCGAGCCGCCGGCGATCCCGACGATGCCGGATCTCCGAGAAGCCGTCCGGCATCATCACCACCCGCGCGACGTACACCTCGATGCCGTAGCTGCGCAGCGACACGTTGGCCCGTCGCACCGCTCGCTCGAGCCGCAGCATGTCGAAGGCCGGGCGCTCGCTCACCGTCGCCATGTGCAGCGTCAACGGGATGCGCAGCATGGCCCCGGCGCGGTCGCCCTTCATCGGGCGCTCCTGGCGGAGGTCCGGAACCTTGTGTTCACCCGAGGCCAGCGCCGGCGCCGACCCGAGGACCCACAACGCCAGCGTCAGCAGCGACTGCCCCAGCCAGCGCCGTCCCCCAGTCCCCATCTCGCTGCACGAAGCCACTGTTTTTCAGTGTGTCCAAAACTCGGTGGCAAGAAAAGGCCGGCCCGAAAGAATGCCTGACAGTGCGTAGTTCGGCGCCCGTGGCCGCGCCTGTGCGCGCGAGAACACAAGGTCCTACCTGCAACCACGGTTAGCCGCGCGCGCTGGTTCTCCGGCGCGCTGGTTCCCCGCGCATTGATTCGCGACGATGATGATTGTTCGAGCGTGCAGTTACTCCATGCGCGGGCACTGCGTGCGCGATCACTGCCTGCGCGACACCTTGTGCGCGACACCGTGTGCGCGCCCCGTTTCACGGTGGACTGGTCGATCGGGGCGGGCGCTTGCTATCCTCGCCTCCGCCCATGTTTCTCTTTGGAAGCTCCGCCGGGACCACCCCAACATTCATTCCTGACGAGGAGACGCGCCGCTGGCTCGCCTCCGGATTACAGGCCGTGATCGGCCAGCTCGGCGCGCCCGCCCTGCGCGCCCAGTGGATCGGCGAGGCGCCGGCGAAGGGGGTCTCGCCCCCCCGCGATCTCGACAGCCTCTTCGACTTCATCTGCGCCGCCCAGGAGCAGGTCGGCCAGGGTGACCTCGAGTTCACGCTGGTCGACCTGCGTCCGGGTGAAGCGCCGGTGCCTCCCGGCTTCGCCGCGCTCGGCGACCCCACCGGCCACCTCCTGCACACCTTCGCGCGCGCCCGCGAGCTGGTCCTGGTCGTCTCTCCGCAGCTGTTCAAGGTCCCCTCGCTGCTGCTCGGCCATGTCGCCCGCGAGCTCGGACGCCTCGGCCTCTGGCAAGCACCGCAGACCACGCCCGCGGTCGCGGAGCTCGACCCCGAGGCCGCCGCGGAGCTCGCCGCCATCTCCCTCGGCATGGGCACCTGGGTGGTCAACGGCTCCTACCTGTTCAACAACGCCTGCTGCGGCGGCGGCTGCGGGATTGACCTCGGCAGCATCCGCACCGGCCTGTCGATGCCCGAGGCCAGCTACGCCCTCGCCCTCGACGCCCAGCGCAAGGGCCTCGGCCGCCGCCTCGCCGCCAAGGCCCTGGACAGCACCCAGGCCGCCGCCCTCAAAGAGGCCTGGGGCGCCTGCGCTCCGCACCTGCCCGCCTTGCCCGCCGCCCGTAACCCCGCCGCTCTCCGGGCCTGACCCAAGAGCCTGACCCAAGAGCCTGACCCAAGAGCCAGGTCGAAACCCGCCGGTCCGCAGCAGACCGGCGTTTGTCGATTCAGGGCACCGGCACCTTCGTCAGCGTGTAGTGGACGCCTTCATAAACCGGCGTCGTACCCGCGCGCAGGTCGGTCGGCAACGAGGTCTTCAGGCGCTTCGCGTGACTGCTGGTCGTCAGCACCCATAGCGACCGGCCCTGTCCGCGCTGGGCGTCGACGAACTCGGTCAGCTTCTCGCGGTTCATCTCCTTCGAGACCCAGACCTTGCCCTTGGTGAAGAAGGTTTCGCCGCGGTAGTAGAACCACCAGCTGAGCAGCGGGTCATCGGGACCACGCTGGTCGAAGTAGACCCGCAGGGGCGAGCGCTGCGACCAGTGCTCGGAGACCGCGGGCAGATAGCTGTTCATCACCCAGCCGAGCGACAGCAGCGCCGAGAGCAGCATGCCGGTCAGGGCCGCGCGTGTGCGTCGGCCCGCCCACAGCAGCAGACCGAGGGCGAAGGGCAGCGCCAGCACCATCAGCGGCCCGGTCGGCGGCGCGCCCTCGCGCCACATGTGGTCGTAGAGGTAGGTCGTCAGGTGGGTGAGCCACGCCGGTTCGACGATCGCGTCGCGCAGCACGAGCGCCAGCACCCCGACGCCCGCCACCGCCGTCACCCACCGCGTCTTGCCACCCGTCTTGCTCTCGCCGAGATCGGCCAACCACAACCCGAGCAGCACCGCCAGCGGTGGCAGCACCGGCAACAGGTAGTGATAGTACTTGGTCACGCTGTAGGTCAGCAGCGCCAGGGTGACCGCCGCCCACAGCAAGGCGAAGCGGCGCAGCGCCGCGGCCCGGGTCGCCACGCTCGCGCCGGGCGCATCGGGCCTGTCCTCCGGGACATCTCGTAGCGCTCGCATCGCCGCCCACAGCGACGCCGGCAGCGCCGCCGACCACGGCAGGGTCGCGACCCCGAGGGTGCGCACATAATAGGTCAGGCTGCCGACCGCCTGGTCCTGCTCACCGGAGCCGAAGCGGGCCAGGTTATTGAGGATGATCAGCTCGTTGAGCCAGCGCTCGCCGCGATACAGCAGCATCGCGTGGTGCCAGGGCAGCGACGCCAGCGCGAACAGCAGCGTCCCGGTCAGCAGCCCGCAGCGGCGCAGCAGGTCGAGGCGACCGCGCACCAGCATGTCGGCGAGCACCAGCAGCCCGACGATGCCGGGCCCGATCAGGCCCTTGCCGATCAGCGACACGCCCGCGGCCACATAGAGCATCGCCATCCACACCTGCGAGCGCCGCGTCCAGCGCAGGCTCAGCACCAGCACCACCAGCGCCGCCGCCCAGTAGCCGAGCAGATGCAGGTGGATCTGGCGCAGCGTGTCGAGGTTCGGGACCCCCGGCTTCTTCACGAACCTCGCGACCCGCGCGACCGTGTCGGCGCTGATCACGTGCATGTGCAACAGCGTCAGCGGCACGATCGCCGCTGCCAGCGCCCCCAGGATGAACACCGTGTATGCGCGGTCCCACGGCAGCGTCCAGCGGCGCACCCGGGCCCACAGTCCACCGCCTTGCGCGGGCGCCGGCCGGCGAAAGATCTCCCCGATCGGTCGCCGGCGAAGGTCGCGATCCGGCTGCAACCAGGCCAGCGCCCACGCCCCCATCGCGACCACCACCGGCGCCACGAAGAACATGTCGGTCAGCGCTTGCCGGGTCACCAGCGCCCACTGGGGCATCGTCGCCAGCACCACCGCCGTCAAGATCCCCGCCCGCGCCGCGGGGCTCGGCCCACGCCCCGTCGCCGGCGTCTCGGTCCGCAGCAGTCGCCACACCACGTAGCCGAGGAACACCGCGCACAGCGTGCCCGCGAGCATGCTCGGCAGTCGCAGCGCCAGCTCGGGCAGCGGCGAGCGGACCATCTCGTCGAGCGCCGGGCGGGTGCCGACGCCGAACGCCGCCATGCTGAGCGCCATCAACCAGAACGGCAGCGCGGGCTTCGACCAGAACGTGTTCTCCGCGTTGCCGTCGGGGCCCTCACCCGGTCGCCACCACAGGTCGAGCATGTCGTCGCGCACGAGGATCTGCCGCGCCACCTCGCCGTAGTGGGTCTCCCACGGGTCCCACGGCCCGCACGCCGCCAGCGTCGCGGTGTTGATCGCCACGTGCAGCACCGCCGCGAGGGCGATCCATAGCCAGGTCGGCAGCGTCGGCAGGCGCAAGGTGATGGAGGTGTACCCCAGCCTCGCCGCTCGGTGTAGCCTTCGCGGGCATGACCGGCACCAGCACCACCGACGGCCTCTCGATCGAGCACGTCCGCGAGGCCGCCCATCGCCTCGCCGGCCGGGTCTGGAGCACCCCCGTGCTGCGAAGTCCCGCCCTCGAGGCCCTCGCCGGTCGCGCGCTGTTCCTCAAGGCCGAGAACCTCCAGCGCATCGGCGCCTTCAAGGCGCGCGGGGCCATGCACGCGGTCCTGCGCTTGCCCGAGGACCGCCGCGCCCGCGGCATCATCACCTACAGCTCGGGCAACCACGCCCAGGCCGTCGC
>NZ_JACCSO010000579.1 GCF_013812955.1 Nannocystis sp.
GGGTCGCGCGCCATACAGCGCCTCGTACAGCGTGATGCTGAAGCTGAACTGGTCCGAGTATGGACCGATCGTCGCGCCGAAGTGCTGCTCGGGCGACATGTACGCCGGCGTGCCGATCGTGCGGCCGAACTGCGTCAGGCGCACCGACCAATGCACGCTCGGCCGCTCGTCCCCGTCCGGCACCGGAAGCATCATCGGCGTCGGGGTGTTCTCCGCCCGGCGCCGCGACTCCTCCTCGCTGGCGGTCCCGGACTGCACCAGCCCGAAGTCGAGGACCCGCGCGTGATCGTTGGCGTCGACCAGCACGTTGTCGGGCTTGAAATACCGACCCCCCGGGAATCCTCCCGGCCGGCGAGATCTCGCGGCTATGTGCTCGAAATTGCGAGCTTTTCCGGCCCGCAGGCATTCCCCATGGGTTCCCGTAGGACACCCCGGGGAGTCCGCTGTCCAGGAACACATCGGGAACGCCCCTTGGCTACGCACACCCTCGCGCGGGGCTCCGCGCGACGCTGGAGGAGAGAGCCATGACCATGCCGACGATCGATGCAACCGAGGTGAACGTGTACCAGCGCCGGGGCGCCAACGGCCAGACGCACTACCAGTACGACTTCAAGGTCACGATGGCGGACGGGGAGATCCACCGGGAGCGGCGCAAGGCACGGGGGGCGACCTCGGAGACGGCCGCCCGCCAGATCGGTCAGCGCCGGCTGCATGAGGTGTTGCGCAAGGGCCCCAGCTCCCGGCGGGGCGTGATGCGGCTGCCGACCGTCGCGGAATTCGCCCCGACCTGGATCGACTACGGGCGAGCCAAGCGGCACAAGCCGAGCACGCTGCGCAACAAGGAGGTCCTGCTGCGCTGCCACCTGATCCCGCTGATCGGCAAGCTGCGCCTCAACGAGATCAACGAGAAGACCCTCGCCATGGTGGTGAAGGCCCGCGAGGGTCAGGAACCCGGCTCGGTGAACAACCTGCTCAAGTACATCGTGGCCCTCCTGCGTTGCGCCAACGAGCTTGGCCACAAGGTCGAGATCCCCAAGCCGCCCTATCTCGAGGACGACACCGAGTCGGTGTGGTACACACCCGAACAGCTCGAGGAACTGGTCAAAAGCGCCGCGATGTTCAAGGTCGCCGAACTCGTGCTGATCTTGCTCGCGGGCGAGGCGGGCCTGCGGTCGGGGGAGGTGAGCGCACTGCGATGGACAGACATTGACCTCGCCAAACGCGAGGTCAACGTCCGTCACAACCTCGTCCGTGGCCACGAGGGCACCCCCAAGGGCGGGGAGGCCCGCACCGTGCCGATGTCGGGCCGGCTCTGCCGCGCGCTCACGCAGCTCAAGGCGCTCGAGGGCGGGGTGGGCCGCGTCCTGCGGCGCGAGGACGGCAGCGACATGACCACGGACTCGCAGCGCACCGTCCTGCGGCGCGTCGCCCTGTACGCCGGGCTGCCGGCCTACGGCATGCACGCGCTCCGGCACTGCTTCGGCACGCGGATGATGAACGGCGGGGCCGGTGGCAAGGTCGTGATGCGGCTCTTGGGGCACGCGAAGCTGGCGACCACCGAGCGCTATGTCCACGCCGCCGACGAACACTGCCGCAGCGCGATCGATCGGCTGATGCCGGCCTGACCGGCCCATGTGGCAGACGGCGCGGGGCCGTCGACAGCGAGGGCTGTCGGCGGCCCTGTCCGTTTGTCGGCAGCACAGCCGCAGCATGGCCGCTTAGCCGTTGTGCGGGCCCTTGGGCGGCGGCTTGAGGATGATCGCCGCGATCCCTGCGCCAACGGCCGCTGTTCATGCGGAGGCACGACAGGCGCGGCGACGCGAGGCGCGAACCTACCAGCTATCTGCGCGCCCGCATTACGCCGGCTGCGAGGCCGAGACCCGTCAGCACGCCCGCTCCGAACAGTGCAAGCCGGCCGCGGTGTCGCCTCTCATTCAGTCTGCGGAGTTCGGCCGCGGTGTCGGCGTGCTGCTTCTCGAGGGCCACGTTCGCTACCTGGAGCGCACTGCACCTTTCGCACAGCTCGGCCACGCGCCCGTTCGCTTCTTGCAGCCACTCCTCCGCGTCGCGCCGTTCCTGTTCGGCACGCCGCACCTGTTCGGCCCAGCGGCTCGCGTCATGGTTGGATGCTGGCGCCTCGGAGACGAGGTGAAGGTGCCGCGGCTGCGCGGACACCGTGCTTGCGACGACTTGCCGGACCTCGTCCTCGCTTGTCGCGCCGGCTGCGATCGCCAGGCGAACCGTGCGCGCGAGGATGTTGACGAGGTGGAATTCCTCCTCTGCGTTCAGCGCCGCGACGATCCGATCGAAGGTGACGAGCGAGGGGTTCGGATCGGGGTCGTTGAGCAGGGTGCTCAGCATCGGCCGCGCGATCCCTGTCTTCTTGGACAGCGCCACGGTCGATATCTTCTCCCGGTCCTTGATCTCCTTAAGGCGCTCGATCACCGCGGCCGGCGTGTTGTTGCGGACGGAGGAGAATCGGCCACCCGAGACGCCGACGACATCAAGGTAGAGCTGTAGCGTCGGGTTCGGGTCCGGGTTGTCGAACAGGGCCAGCACGTGTGCGGTGCTGTGCTTGGACCGCCGAGCCACATCGGCCTTACTCTGGTCCGTGCGCCTCATCCAATTCTCGAGCTCTCCCATCCACCGACGCGTGCTCATGCCATCGAGCCTAGGCTGCGCGCCGTCCGTGATCAAGGGGTGTTCGGCCGAGCACGGCGCGGCGGATGAACATGTCCAGCGGCCTGATCGCTCGGTCACGCGCCGCGCGAAGAATTGCCGGGCGGCATCGCCATATGCAATGTATCTATTGATCGATGAAACGTCCGGCCTGCGCGGAGACGGCGAACATTCCCGCCCTGCGCGGGCGCGGGCAGGTCGAGGCGGCACGGTGGCGGCAACGCGCGGCGCGACCTGTCCTTTTAAGCATATGAAAAGAAGGCCCTTCTTCTTTCATGAAGTCGCTGATCAGCCAACAAAAGCAGGATAAGGCTTAACTTCTTTTAATAAGCCTTCTTAACATGTCCCGAAGGACACATCGCTCGCCGCGAGTGCCGGGCGAAAGACAGACGTCAAGCCGCGCGTGCGTGCTTCGGCCTGGGTGTCGCCGCCTCGCGCAGCTCGGCCGCCGCGCGGGCGTCGGGCT
>NZ_JACCSO010000585.1 GCF_013812955.1 Nannocystis sp.
TCGACGGCCCGGTCAAAAACGGCCCCAGGGCCCTCGCCACCATCGAGGCCCTGGCCTGTGTCGGGGCGCCGCACCTGAAGGGCAGCGGCATCGACGGCAATGGCGTGCGCACCCTGCTCAAGTCGCCCCACAAAAATGAGCCGACCGAGGATCGAACTCGGAACCTGCGGGTTAAAAATCCGCCGCTCTACCGGCTGAGCTATCGGCCCGGTTATGTAAACGATCTGGACGCCACGTACGGGATTCGAACCCGTGTTTCCGGAGAGACAATCCGGTGGGCTACCACTGCCCCAACGCGGCGAATTGCATGGCATGGCGAGCGTCACGGCATTCGATGCGCCGCCCGTGCTCTGTTCACATCGTAATGTGCACAGAGCCCCGGCGATCGCACATCGCAGGACAGTGACTCCCGGCTCCCACCATCGGCAGCAGCGCGACCACGCCGGTCGCTCTGCCGCCTGGCTGGTCCGCGTTGGCGCTCACTCTTCCAGGAAAGCGCTCAACACGAACCGCATGTATCCTTGCGTTTGTCCGCAAGGAGGCGCTTCGCCCGGGTATCCTGGGGCGCGCGCTCGGCTGGTTTCGTGGGACGCTTCATGGCTGTGAACTCGACTCGAGAGAGATAGTACAGAGATTCGCCGGGCCCGTCAAGCAGGTCGCCTAAACCATCGTTGAAAAATGAAGCGCGAGCAAGTGCGACGAATTCGAACGGGTCGGCTCGCTGGACCTGGCCTGATCCCCGGGGGGGCGCGAGTCCCGAGTCCCCGACGGGTGCAGGGCCTGGAGCTCGGCTACTTCATCACGTCGTTCATGACCATGAACAAGGGAGCTCCGCTCCGCTCATCATCCTTATTAATTGGCGGACGTGCACATCGGCCAGGGAGCGGTGGATGGTTCATCGCCACCGACGCCAGCCGGGCCCAGTGGGAGCGGAGGTGGGCGAGCGTCGTCGGACGCGACGCGCCGGTGGCGGGCAGAGAGCGCCGACGGTCGAGGGGCCGGCGCCGGCTCGGGGGGCGCGCGCCTCCTCCCCCGTAAGCCCCGGCGCTATTGCGCTCGCCGGGGGTTATCCGCGTACTCGATTTTATTTTAAACCAACCGCTTGACGGCTCCGTGTTCGGGGAGTACATACAAAACCTCGAAGGCAGTCATGAACACGGCAAGCAACATCCATGGGTCGACGCTCCAGCTCCAGCCCCGCGCTGGTCTGCTGCTCCCCGTGCGTCCGCTTCGCCTACGCCTTCTGCCGCTCCCTACGCGGTGAACGCCCCGGTCGGGGCGTAGGTACGCGCCCGGCGCGTAAGCATGCGCGAAGCGCCCGCTCCCGAGAGGGAGTCGCGGGCCATCACCCCGCGATCGTCCGCATCCGCGGCACCGCCCCGCCCAGCGCGGTCGCAACGGAGCGAGGTACGCATATTCCTGAAGGGAATGTGTCAGTACCCCGGACGGATCGCGCACAACAGCATATCGTCGAGGCGTGGCGCAATCTGGCAGCGCGCCTGGTTTGGAACCAGGAGGGTGCAGGTTCGAATCCTGCCGCCTCGACATCCCCGGCGCGTAGCTCAAATGGATAGAGCACCGCACTACGAATGCGGAGGCTGGAGGTTCGACCCCTCCCGCGCCGACCCCCGGGACGTAGCCCAGTCTGGTAGGGCGCCTGGTTCGGATCCAGGAGGTCGCAGGTTCAAATCCTGCCGTCCCGATATCTTGTTTGCGATCCATTTTTTGAGACAAAAAGAGAAAAAGACAGAAATTACTCGGGATGTAGCTCAGCCTGGTGAGAGCGCGTGCTCGGGATGCACGAGGTCGCAGGTTCAAATCCTGTCATCCCGACCTCAATTATTATTATTATTATTATTATTAAGAAAATTGCGTCACGATCGAGACCCACGAAGGAAGCGGAGCGAGCGCAGGTGCTGAAATTGGTAGACAACCGGCCTTGAGGTGGCCGGGCCCGAAAGGGCGTGAGGGTTCGAATCCCTCCCTGTGCATTTTTCTATATAAGAAAAGGAGAGAGATTGCGGCTTGGCGCAGGTGCTGGAATTGGTAGACAACCGGGCCTCAGAAGCCCGGGCCCGCAAGGGCGTGAGGGTTCGATCCCCTCCCTGCGCATTATTATTATTCGTGTCGGATTCAACAAGGAGTCCCGCGGGAAGGATTCGAACCTTCGCGCACCGGGTTTCGGCCGGATGCTCTTCCACCTGAGCTACCGCGGGATGGGTGTACCGATGGCCGCCGGCTCGTCGCTGCGACGGGCCGGCCCGGTAAACCGCCGGCGAATTGGGGGAGGGCGTGCGATGGGACTCGAACCCACAACATCCTGATGCACAGTCAGGCGCTCCACCATTGAGCTACGCACGCCATGAAGACGGACAGCTGCCGCTGCAGCGGCGGTATGGAGATCGATGGCGCGCATGATGGTATCCTCTTTCTCTAAAAAAATTTGATAATTGGGTGAAGCGGTGGAACGGACTGAAGAGTAGCGGGGGCGGGATTCGAACCCGCGATCTTCGGGTTATGAGCCCGCTGTGTTGCCTGGCTACACTACCCCGCAAAATTGTGCGCTGTTGCTGGTGTCTTCGCAAAAAGTCGGCCCAGGAGGGATCGAACCTCCGACCTCCCGCTTATCAGGCGAGGACTCTACCGACTGAGCTACGGGCCGGATTCTCTCGTTCGTTTTTCTTTTTTTTAGAAAAAAGGTAAAAATAGGCCCGGTCGGGATCGAACCGACGCCCCGCTGTTTGTAAGACAGCCGCTCTCCCGCTGAGCTACAGGCCTGCGTGATCGGGGATAAAGACATCGACCCCCCAACGCTCGAGTACGGATCGAGGGCTCTGCCAATTGAGCTGCGTCAGCCGACGATCAGCGCATGGCATGGTCGGTGGTGGGGCTGGCGGAGGGATTCGAACCCCCGACCGGCTGATTACAAATCAGCAGCTCTACCGACTGAGCTACGCCAGCAATGGTGCAGCGAAGGTCCGTGGGACGCGCGGGGGCCCCCCGACGGTGGCATGGTGACGATCCAGGATCACACGCCGGGGAGACGCTCAACGCGGGCGCATATCGACGCCCATAAAGGCGACGATAATGCCACGGACCACTGTTGTGGTGGTCGTCGTGGTCGTATGGTCCGTGAAGCGAAACATGGCGGGATCTCGTGGAGTGAAGCGGTGCGTTTGCGGTCGCTCCTGCCAAGGGAGCGACACACCCGAGATATCTACACGACCTCTCCACTGCTGTCAACGACCCCACGATTTTTTAATCAATGTACTGCGTGGCTCGTAAACACCTGGGTCGCCTGCCGGGGACGAATGCTCGCAGGGCGCGACCACGCGCCTCGAGGACCGCTCGGATCGGGCGCTCGGATCGGGCGCTCAGACGGGTGCTCAGACGGGCGCTCAGCTCGGGGGCAGATGCGGGTAGTGCTTGGCGGCCACGTTGAAGAGCGTCACGCCCGCCCAGCGCGGTGACGCCCACGCGCGCGGCGGTCTCGATCCACGCGAGCGGCTGATCGTAGCCGCGGTGGTAGATCATCGGCATCACGGTGTCGAGCGGCTGATCGCGCATGACGGCCGGGACGTTGCAGCGCATCGCGTGCATCCAGGCGTGCACGCGCAGCCCGTGGGCGCGGGCGGCGGGCAGGATGTCCTCGAGCACCGCGCGCTTCATCGGCAGGAGCTTGCTGGCGTGGACCCAACATCAATGTTGGGCGGGCGGCTCGGGTTCACGGCGCTGTCGGGTCCGGTGAGCCCTGGTGCTCAGCCCGGGGGCAGAGGCGCGACGAACTTCGCCTGGAGCACTTTCTGGCCGGCGGTGTCGAAGTCGATCGTGAGCTTCGCGGTCGGGCCCTCGCCGTCGACCGAGTGGATCGTGCCCTCGCCGAACTTGGCATGGCCGACGCGGTCACCCGCGGCCGGGCCCTCGGGTCTTGCGGGCGCAGCGGGCTTCGGCGGGCCGGCCGAAGCGTCGCGCAGGAGGGCCATCACCCGCATCTGAGCGCCGGTGGTGGGGTAGAGATCGACGACGCCGGCGGGCGTGGTGGTCTTCCTGGCGATCTCGTAGGCCGACACGCCGGCATTGTCCGTGGTGTTGGCGACGGCGCCCGCCCGCAGCAGCAGCTCGGCGACACGAGCGCTGCCGCTCTCGGCCGCGACCCACAAGGGCGTGCGTCCGAGGTCGTCCTTTGCATGCACCGAGGCACTCGCGGCGAGCAGCAGCCCGGCGATCTCCGCCGAGCCCACGCGCGCCGCGGTGTGCAATGCGGTCGAGCGGATGAAGCGATGCTGGTGGGCGGAGGGGTCGGCACCGGCCGCGATGAGCACGCGCATGACGTCGAGGCGCCTGGCCAGATGCTCGCGGATGTCGGGCCCGCCCGACAGCAACGAGTGCCCCGCGGCGCAGAACAGGGCGACGTCGACGTCCTTTGCGCCGGCCGCGACGAGCATCTTGGCGATGTCGAGGTGCGCGAACGCTGCGGCGCCGGCGAGCGCGGGCGTTTCGCCGGCGCTGTCGTCCGGCGCGAAGCCGTGGTGCAGCAGCAGGCGCACGACCTCCTGATGGCCGAAATGCGCGGCCCAGGCGAGGGCTCCGCCGGCCTTCTGCGGATCGGCGCCGGCCAGCAGAAGCGCCCGCACGACCGCAGGGTCGCCAGGGCTCATCGACCAGCGAACCAGCAACGGTCTGCCCTGGTGACCGGCGCCGATCCCCGCGAAGCCGTTCGGGTCGGCACCGGCCGCGAGCAGGCGTTCGATGGCCCCGAGGGTGGTGGCAGCGTCGAGCGCTCCGTGGCCGGCGCGGTCGCGTGTGTGCACCGAGGCGCCCGCAGCGAGCAGGGTCGTGAGCGGGTCGTCGGCGTGGTGAAACGCCGCGATCATGAGCGGCGTCGAGCCGTCCGGATCGCGGGCCTCGATGTCGAGGCCGCGGGCCAGCAAGCACCGGATGAGGTCACCGCCCCGGGTCGCCGCCGCGGCCTCGTGAAGCAGCGACCCCGGTCCGGACGGCTGCGCAGGTGTGCCCGCGGCGAGCTTCTGCCAGCGACGCGTGGCGACCTTGCGGTCGTGCGCGTCGGGCCTCGCTCCGGCGTCGAGGAGCGTGACGCACAGGTCGGTGCGACCCGCTCGCGCAGCGACGAGCAGAGGCGTGTAACCGTGGGCGTCACGCTCGTCGAGCGGCACGCGAGCGGCGATGGCGGCGCGGAGGGCAGGGAGGTCGTCCGCATGGACGGCCTTGAAGAGGCGATTGGCGGCCATTGTGGTTGCGGCCAGGATAGCGGCATTTGCTAGCCGCCGCGCGCGAAAAGAGGCGCGCGGTCGCCACCGACAAGCGCGCTCCGCGATATCATGCGCCGCGCCCTTCCTGCGATCTCCGCTACGCCGCGCTCGTCCGCCCCGACGGCGCCGCGCTCGGCTCACCTGTCCGCCTCACGCACGGCGCCGTCACAAGGCCGCTGCTGCCGTCGTCGCACAATTGGCAGCAGTATTGCCCGTGACCCCGGCCCGGGCGCCCGGACGCTGGAATGGACGATTGACGTGCCCGGCCCGGGCGTCGAT
>NZ_JACCSO010000597.1 GCF_013812955.1 Nannocystis sp.
CCATCGCGATGTCCGCCGCCAGCAGGTAGCACTTGTTCTTGACCGTCTGCGTCGACAGGTCGCCCAGCGCCTTGACCGAGTCCTTGAGGTTCGGGAACCGCTTGAGCACCTTCGCCGCCTCCTGGTACACGGCGCTGAACTCCTTGCCCTCGAACTCGGGCAGCGAGTTGAAGTACGCCTCGACCGTCGGGATCTCCTGATCGTCGAAGTTGCCGTCCGCGCCGCACATCAGCAGCATCGCGTGCAAGAGCAGCGCGTCGTCCGTCGGCTTCTTCTGCGGGGTGACCTTGCCGGTGAGTTTCGAGAGTAGACCCATGACCTGTTCTCCTTGAGCTGTTGCGCTCGCCAGGGAGCCGACTGGCCCCGGGCGGCCCCGAGTGTCGGCCAGACCCCCACCTGAACACAAGGCCGTCCTTTTTCGCGCCGTTGGCCCCCGCTCAGCCCTGCGACTGCGAGGCCGCGAGGGCTCCGGGCACGTCCACGGGCACCCGAACGGTGAAACACGAGCCCTGGCCGGGCTCGCTGCGCACGGTGACGTCGCCGCCCATCATCCGGCAATACTCCCGGGTGATCGTCAGGCCGAGGCCCGTGCCGCCCTTGCGCTGGCTGGCGTCGCCGACCTGCGAGAAGGGCACGAACAGCTCATCGAAGCGCTCCGGGGGGATCCCGATGCCCGTGTCCTCGATCGCGATCACCAGCCAGCTGCGCGCGGCGATCCCCAGCCACGGTGTGCCGGCCTCGAGCTCGCGCCGCGCGACCAGGCGGATGGTCCCGTGGCGGGTGAACTTGGCCGCGTTGCCGAGCAGGTTCATCAGCGCCTGCCCGAGCTTGGTCCGGTCGGCGTTGATCGTCCCGACCTCGGGCGCACAGTCGACCTCCAGGAGATTACTGCCGCGGCGCACCAGCGTCGTGACCGTGCTGATCACCGAGTCCACCAGCGCGGGCACCGAAAACTCCTCACATTCGAGGCGCATCTTGCCGGCCTCGATCTTCGATACGTCGAGGATGTCATTGATCAGCTGCAACAGATGGGTCGCCGCCGCGCGGATCCTGCCGGCGTCGAGCGCCACCTGGGCCGGCTCCTGCTCGGGCCCCGCCTCCTCCTCGATCAGCTCGCTGTAGCCGAGGATCGCGTTCAGCGGCGTGCGCAGCTCGTGGCTCATGTTGGCCAAAAATACGCTCTTGGTCCGGCTCGCCCGCAGCGCCCGATCTCGCGCCTCCACCAGCGCCTCGCTGGTCCGCAGCAGCTCGCGCTCCGCCTGCCGCGAATGCGTCGTGTCGCGGAACACGAACACCGCCCCGCGCAGCTCCCCGCGCACCGATAGCGGCGTCAATACGCAGGCCACCTGCCGCCCCTCCCCGCCCGGTCCCAGCAGCAGCGAGCGCTCGTAGCCCAGGGTCTGACCGAGCCCGACCACGAAGCCCAGCGCGACCTCCGGCGCCACCGCGTCCCCGCCCTCGATCGTGTGCAGGCGAAAGCGGGACAGCACCCGCTTGCCGAGCAGCCCCGCCGCGTCGACGCCGAGCAGCGCCTGCGCCGCGTCGTTGGTCGACAGCACCGTGCCCTTGCCGTCGAGCACACACAGGCCGTCGCTGAGGGCCGCGAGCACCGAGGCGCTGCGGTCGCGTTCGGCGGCGAGGCTGGTCTCGGAGGCCTGGCGCAGGTTCTCGTTGAGGGCCTGCATCTCGCGCGAGGACAGGTCGAGCGAGCGCTCGAGCAGGTAGCGGTCCTCCTCGGCGCTGGCGTAGGTGCGGCTGACGGTCTGCAGCAGCTGCTGCCACGCCTCCGGGCCGGGCACCGCGCCCGGCTCGGAGATCCCGAGCCGTCGCAGCTGCCGGACCAGCAGCCGGTGCAGCTCTCCCTCAGCGTTCACGGATCGTCGTCAATGTCATGGTCTGGTTGTGAAGGTCGCAGCCGCCGCTCGAGATCGGCGACAGCTCCCCATAGGAATAGAAGCCGACCACCTCGGACCCGGCCGGCAGCGTCTCCTGGATCACCTCGGTCTCCTCATCGGTGCGCTCGCCCAGCACCAGGCGCCGGCCGACGCAGCTG
>NZ_JACCSO010000609.1 GCF_013812955.1 Nannocystis sp.
GCGTTGCAGCGCCTGGCGGCCGCCGAGCGGGTGGTCGAGGGGGAGTTCACGCCGGGCCGGCGCGGGGCCGAGTGGTGCGACGCGGGGGTGCTGCGCACGCTGAAGCGGCGCAGCCTGGCGCGGCTGCGCCGCGAGGTCGAGCCGGTGCCGCCAGGGGCCCTGGGCAGGTTCTTGCCGCACTGGCACGGGGTGATGCGCCCGCGGGTCGGCCTCGACGCGCTGTTGACGGTGATCGAGCAGCTGCAGGGGGCGCCGCTGCTGGCCTCGGCGCTCGACACCGAGATCTTTCCGGCGCGCATCACCGGCTACCGCCCCGATGACCTCGACCGACTGTGCAGCGCCGGTGAGCTGCGCTGGGCCGGCCTCGCCGCGGTCGGGCCGCACGACGGCCGCATCGCGCTTTATCTCAGCGATCATTGGCCGTTGCTGTCGCGGGCCCCGCGTGCGATCGAGAGCCCGCTGGCGCTGCGGGTGCGCGGCCTGCTCGCCGAGCGCGGGGCCCAGTTCTTCTCCGATCTGGTCGAGCAAACCTCGGCGTTCCCGACCGACCTGCTCGCCGCGCTGTGGGACCTGGTGTGGGCCGGCGAGGCCACCAACGACACCCTGGCGCCCTTGCGTAAGATCGTGCACGGCGCCGTCTCGGACCACCGGCGGCGCAGCGCCCCGCCGCAGGGCCTGTTTCGCTCGCGTCGCCTCGGACCGCCGGGCAGCGAGGGTCGCTGGTCGCTGCTGCCGCGTCCGCCCGCTGACATGTCCTTGGGGACAGGTTTACATGTCCAAAAGGACATGTCACTCTCACCCGGCGCGGCCTCGGAGACGGCGCGGGCGACCGCGCTGGCGCGCACGTTGCTGGCCCGCCACGGCGTGCTGACACGCGAGGGCGTGATGGCCGAGGACGTCGCGGGCGGCTTCTCGGCGGTCTACAGCGTGCTCGGGGCGATGGAGTCGGCGGGCAAGATCCGCCGTGGTTACTTCGTGGCGGGCCTCGGCGGCGCTCAATTTGCGGTGGCCGGCGCCGACGAGCGCCTGCGTGCGCTGCGGGAGCCGGGCGACGTGCCCGAGGTCATCGTGCTCGCCAGCACCGACCCGGCGAACGCCTACGGGGCCGCGCTGCCGTGGCCGGAGCGGCCCGGCACCCGGCTCGCACGAAGCGCGCACACTCGCGTCGTGCTGGTCGACGGGGTGCTCGTCGCGTACCTCGCCAAGGACGCGCGCGCGCTCTGGACCTTCCTGCCGGAGTCCGAGCCCGAGCGCGCACAAACAGCCGCGGCGCTGGCCGGCGCGCTCGCGGGTCTGGCTCATGCCGGCCGGCGGACCCTGCTCATCGGGCAGATCGACGGCGTCGACGCCCAGGTCGCCCCGCTGACGCAGACCTTCGAGCGGGCCGGCTTCGCCATCACCACCCAGGGCCTCTTCATTCGTGGCCAGGACGAGGGATGACCGATCGAGCCTGCTGAAGCCGGATGGGCGGACGAGGCCCGGGGCGGCGCCCGGCTGCGCTCTCGAGTACTGTGTCAGGTATGTGTCGCGCCGTCGGCCTCGTGCTGGGGATCGCCGCCTGTTCCGGAGGACAGGTGGCTCGAGAGCCAGCGTCGAGCGCGGACGCGGCCGGTGAGGCGCCCACGAGCGCCTCGCAGGGCTCGAGCGCGGAGCCTGGCGGGGGCAGCAGCGCCGACCCTGGCGGGAGCAACGGCACCGGCGACAATGGCGGCGACAATGGCGGCAACAATGGCGGCAGCAGCAGCGCCGGTGGTGAGGAGGAGGGGCTTCACGACCACATTCCTCCGCTCGGTGAGCCGCCGCCGCTGCGCTTCGCGGTGATCGGCGACTACGGGAACGACAGCGAGGCCGAGGCCGAGGTCGCCGCGCTGGTCACCGGCTGGGATCCGGCGCTGATCCTGACGGTCGGCGACAATAACTACGACGCCACCGCCGCGCTCGACGCCAACATCGGCAAGCACTACCACCGGTTCATCGCCCCCTACACCGGCAGCCACGGCCCCGGCGCGACCGAGAACAAGTTCTTCCCGTGCCCGGGCAACCACGACTGGAACGCGGACGATCTGCAGGGCCACCTCGACTACTTCACCCTGCCCGGCAACGAGCGCTACTACCGGCTGCGGAGCGGCCCGGTCGAGTTCTTTCTGCTCGACAGCGACGAACGCGAGCCCGACGGCGCGAGCGAGGGCTCGATCCAGGCGCAGTGGCTGGAGGCCGCGCTGGCCGACTCGGAGGCGGACTTTCAGGTGGTGCTGATGCACCACGCGCCCTACTCGTCGGGGATGCACTACGGGATCAAGTCGATGCGCTGGCCCTACGCGGCCTGGGGCGCCGACCTCGTGATCGCCGGCCATGACCACGACTACGAGCGCATGCACGTCGACGGGCTGCCGTACCTGGTCGTCGGCACCGGTGGGGCGGCGCTGCGCGACTTCGTGGCCGAGGAGATCGGGTCGCAGCGCGGCCACGCGGACATGTTCGGGGCGCTGCGGGTCGAGGCGACCACGAAGCAGTTGACCGTCGACTTCCTGGCGAGCTCGGGCGAGCGCATCGACCGGCTGACGCTCGCCTCGTCGGCGCCCGCGAGCTGGCAGCCGCTGGTGAACGCGGGCGCGACCTGGCGCTACCTCGAGGCGCGGCCGGGCCCCGGCTGGACCACGCTCGAGTATGCCGAGCCCTGGCCCGCAGGTCCGGCCCCGCTGGGCTTCGGTGTCGGCGGGGAGGGCACGACGCTCACGGGCGGGGTGCCAACCGATCGGCCGATGACGACCTACTTTCGCCACCGCTTCCACGCCGCGCCCGAGGACCTCGGCGGGCTGCTGCGCCTGCGCATCGCGGTCGACGACGGCGCGCTGATCCGGCTCAACGGCGAGGAGGTCCATCGCATCAACCTGACCGAGGGGACAGTCGGGGATCAGACCCACGCGGCCGCGGTCGTCGGCGACTGGTTCCCCGCGCGCATGAGCGAGACGCTGATCCCGGGCGCGGCGCTGCGGGTCGGCGACAACGTGCTGGCGGTCGAGGTGCACCAGTACAGCCGCGTCAGCACCGACCTGCGGCTGGATCTCGAGCTCTCCGCGCCGCGGCTTTGATCGCGGCGTGTCGAGGCGGTGCGCGTCGACGCCGGACTCAGGGCTTTGGGGGGGACACAGCAGCGGGCACAGCAGCGGACGCGGGCGCAGCGGGCGGAGGCGCCGGTAGCACGGCCGAGGCTCGCAGGCCGCGTCCGACGAGGTACTGCTCGCTGCTGCTGGCGCGGGTGTTCTTGGCGTGGAAGGGCTTCATCTCCTGGAAGGCCTCGCGCCACTGCTTGAGCAGGTCGGGGAACTGCCCGCCCTGGAACACCTTGGCGACGAGGTGTCCGCCGGGGCGCAGGGCCTGTCGGGCGATCTCGAGCGCGCGCGCGGCGAGGGACTCGCTGCGCCACTTGTCATTGTGCGCGTCGCCGGTGGTGTGCGGGGCCATGTCCGAGAGCACGAGGTCGAAGCGCACGTCGGGGCCGAGCGCGGCCGGCGTCCACTCGAAGACATCGGCGATGACGTGCTGGACGTTGGCGGGGAAGCTGAGGCTGACCGGGCGCAGGTCGATGCCGTACACGAGGCCGTCGTCGCCGACCTTCTCGGCGACGTACTGCATCCACGAGCCGGGCCAGCAGCCGAGGTCGAGCACGCGCATGCCGGGGCGGACGAGCTTGAAGCGCTTGTCGATCTCCTCGAGCTTGTAGACCGCGCGGGCGGCGTAGTTCTCGCGCTTGGCCCGGAGGTAGGCCGGGTCATGGCGAGCGAGCTTGTCGTTGAGCTTGGGACGGGACATCGGCGAAATAGGAAGAGGCAGGGGCCTGGACCCCGTGAAGGGGAGGCGGACCTGCCTCGAGCGGGGCGAGGGCTAAGGCTGAGCAGAACTGACCTGTCCCGGGGGACAGGCCCACGCGCTCACACGCCGGTGTTCTTGCCGGCGCGGATCGCCGGCTTGATCGCCTGGCGGATCGTGACGTAGCCGTTGTTGCCGCCGGGCACCGGACCGCGGACCAGCACGATGCCGCTCTCGGCGTCGATCTTGGCGACCTTCATGTTCTGCGAGGTGACGCGCTCGTCGCCCATGTGGCCGGTCATGCGCTTGCCTTTGTGCACGCGGCCGGGGGTCTTGCGGCAGCCGATCGAACCGCCGTGGCGGAAGAACTCGTGCTGGCCGTGGCTGTTCTTCTCGCCCTCCATGTTGTGGCGCTTGATGACGCCCTGGAAGCCCTTGCCCTTGCTGATGCCGGCGACGTCGACCAGCGAGCCCTCGGCGAAGAGCGAGGCGCTGAGCTCACCACCGACCGGGAACTCGTTGAGCTGGCCGGGAGCGACGCGAAACTCGCGGAGCTCGCAGCGGGGAGTCACGCCGGCCTTCTTGAAGAGGCCGAGCTCGGGCTTGGTGGCCCGCGACTCTTTCTTCTCGGCGAAGCCGACCTGGAGGGCCGCGTAGCCGTCGCGCTCCACCGTGCGGTGGGCGGTCACGACGTTGCCGGTGACCTGCAACACGGTCACAGGGACCCGCGTGCCGTCCTCGGCGAAGATCTGCGTCATACCAATCTTTTTGGCGATGAGCCCGAGCTGGAAATTCATGATGGTCGTCGCTTTCGGGGTCCCTCTTCATTTCTCTTTTCTTTGAAAAAAGAGAGAGAGGGCAGGTGGTGTGTGAAGACCCCTTTTAAAAAAGGGGGGCCACCCCTGGCGCACGGCTTCCTTCGTGTTGGTAGACGAAGAGCAAGGTGCGGGGGCCGCCCCATTTAGAATGCTGGCGAGCGCCTGTCAACCTATCCGGGCAGCTTCAGCAGGGTTTTGGCGTTGGCGGCGGCGGCGCGGGCGAGCTGCTCCGGCGGCTCGCCGCGGACCTGGGCGAGCTGGGCGCAGGTGAAGGCGATGTAGGCGGGCTCGTTTTTGCGGCCCCGCACCGGTACTGGGGCGAGATACGGCGCGTCGGTTTCCAGGAGGATGCGGTCGGCGGGGCAGATGCGCGCTGCCTCACGTGGGCCGGGTGCGGACGGAAATGTGGCGATCCCCGAAAACGAGAGGTGATAGCCGCGATCCAGCCAGGCGCGGGCCTCGTCCGGGGTGCCCGTGAAGCAGTGGATGATGCCCGGCACGGGGGCCTGGGCGTCGACCACGGCCCAGGCGTCGGCGTGGGCGTCGCGGATGTGCAGCACGATCGGTTTTTCGCAGGCGCGCGC
The DNA here is from genome assembly GCF_013812955.1 of Nannocystis sp. Classification (GTDB taxonomy): domain Bacteria; phylum Myxococcota_A; class Polyangia; order Nannocystales; family Nannocystaceae; genus Nannocystis. The sequence continues at coordinate 5,213 of NZ_JACCSO010000609.1, forward strand.
GAGCTCCAGCTGGCGGGCCATGGCCTCCAGCTGCTGGGCCCGCGGCGAGCGGTCGTAGAAGTAGTCGAGGCCGGTCTCGCCGACGGCGACGACCCGCGGGTGGGTGAGCAGCCCGGCGAGCTCGCGCAGGGCGGCGTCATCGGCCAGCACGGCCTCGTGCGGGTGGATGCCGATCACCGCGTGCACCTGCTCGTGCGCCTCGGCGAGGGCCAGCGCGGGGGCCCACGCCGCCGGGCTGCAGCCGATGTGCACGCAACGAACGACGCCGGCCGCCGCGGCCCGCTCGAGCGTGCCGGCGAGGTCCTCGGACATCGGCGGGTAGTCGAGATGGCAGTGGGTGTCGATCAGGCCCGGAATGGTCGGCGGCGTGGGTATGGCGGGCATGCGAACGATCAGGCTCGGGTTTCAGGGCGCTGGATGCGGCTCGGGGCCGCCGGTCCAGGGCACGCGGGTGATCATCTGGTCCCAGAGCGGGATCCAGGTGTCCCAGTCGTGGTCGCCGGGGATCACCAGCACGTGCTCGGGCGGCAGCAGCTCGGCGAGCATGCGACTGCCGGTGCGGGCGTCGTCCTGGCCGTGGGCGAGGTAGATCGGGGGCAGGGGCG
>NZ_JACCSO010000622.1 GCF_013812955.1 Nannocystis sp.
GCGCTGGCCCAGTGGGGCCAGGCGCGCCGCGCCTTGCCGTTGATCGGCGCGGCGCCGGGCATGGAGACGCCGCTGCCGGGTCTGTTGCTGGACTCGTCGCCCGACTCCGGCACGCAGGCCGCCTTCATCGCCCAGCGGGCGCTGCTGCGGCGGGCCCGGAGTCGCGCCCTGCTGCGCGAGCATGTCGGTGCGACCCCCGATCTGCGCCTCGACCCGGCCGCGATCGCCCGCGCCGGCGAGGTCCTGCGCAGCGCCGGCCAGGTGCTCTCGGAGCACGAGAGCAAGGTCGTGCTGCGAGGATTCGGCGTCGAGATCACGCGCCAGGCGGTCGCCAGTTCGGCCAGCGGCGCCGCCCAGTTCGCCGAGACGATCGGCTTTCCGGTCGTGCTCAAGGCCCTGAGCCCCGACCTGCGCCGCAAGCAAGAGCTCGGCGCGGTGATGCTCGGCCTCGTCAACGGCGCCGCGGTCCGCCGCGCCTACGCGACGATCGTCCAGAACGTCGAGCACAACGCCCCGACCGCGCACCTCGACGGTGTGCTGGTCGCCGAGCAAGCCCCCGAGGGCCTCGAGATCCACTGCGGCGCGGTCCGACTGCACACCGGCGAGATGGCGATCTTCGGCCGCGCGCTCGGTCTACCGCTGCTCGCCGAGGTCACGCTCGCGCTCTCCCCCCTCGATCACGCCGAGGCGCTGTTGCTCGCCCACGCGGTGCTCGCCAGGGTCCCGGTGCCGGCCCTGCGCCGCGCCAGCGACCCCGGCGTCGGCGAGCTCGCGGCCCTGCTGCTGCGCATCGACGCCCTCGTGCGGCACTTCGAGCTCGGCGCCGACAACCCCGAGGCCGAGGCCAGGCCGGCGGGCCGGCGCGAGCTTCAGGCGGGCCCCGGCGACGGGCGCCTGATCAGCGTCGAGCTCAGCCCGATCCGCCTGGTCGGTCCACCGCGCGGCTACCTGACCCTCGACGCGCGCATCGTCCAGCGCGCGCACCTCGAGGGTCTGTAGGCCCGGACATACGAACGGCCCGTGCAACATCAGGTGCACGGGCCGGGTCGACACGATTCACGGACCCGGTACCCGGGTCCGGCGATCACGACGCGGGCTTCTTGGGGCCCTCGACGATCTTGCCGTTCTCGTCGTAGGCGACATCCGAGCCGCCGAGCACGTCGCCGACGTCGCCGCCGAAGGAGTGCTCACCCTTGACGTTGGGCAGGCGCTCGCCGATCGAGGCCTCGGCGTTGCCGTCGATGACCGCGATCATGATGATGCCGTGCACCTCGGTGAGGTCGAAGGAGCGGACCTTCTCGTTCTTCTCGCCCAGCCACTCGTGGTAGCGCAGCAGCGGCGCGGCGGTCTTCGGGTCCTGCTTGGTCTTGGCCTGCGGGCTGACGCCGAACCACTTCTTGAACGAGTTATCGACGACGCTGGTGTAGTCCTTGTCGGGCCACTTCTCCTTGTTGAACGCGTAGACGATCTTCCACAGCGCCCCGTCCTTGAAGAAGTAGAACTTTCGGAGCTTCGCGCCCTCCTTGATCCACAGCATCTCCTCGTTCGCGTCGTCCGCGAACTCGTACTGGATCAGGCTGACGCCCCACTTGTGCTTGGCGTTGCCGGTGAACTTGACGTTGCCCTTCTTGAGCTCGTTCAAGTACTCGTTGCGCTCCTTGCGGATGCGGTCCTGCTCGGCCGGGACCTTGGTCTCCTTGAGCTGATCGTCGAAGGACTTGTTGATCGACTCGCCGAGCTTGGCGAGCACCGCGTCGGGGCTCATGCCCCACTCGAAGCCCTTGGTCAGCGAGGCGATGCCGATGCTGGCGCTCAGCTTCGGGTTGCTGTCGACCATCTCGCAGAGGGTCTCGGTCTTCTTCGCCTTGCCCTTGCCGGTGGTCTTCTTCTTACAGACCTCCTTGATCTCGGGCTTGCGCTTGTCGTCCTCCTTGGCGACCGCGGCGTCCATGTCGGTGGTCGCCGGGGCGACGTCGCCGCTCTCGCTCGGCGTGGTGCCGGACGAGATCATGTTGTCCTCGTTCGACTCGCTGACGCCCCTCTTCTTGGGCTCGGCCGCAGCGACGTCCTCGGGCTGCTCGGTCTCTGTATCCTTCTTCTTGCAACCCGAATCTGCCGCGAGCAACAGACCGAACACCGCGGCGACGTACACTGACTTGAACATTGGGCCTCCTGGACGCGAAAGCTATCACGGGGGCCCGGGCGGCGTCACCGGCCGCTCATGTGCGAAGCCGCCCCTGCTCCGCTCCCGCCCGAGGCAGGCGCAGCGCCGGCTCAGCGCCGGCTCAGCGCCGGCCCAGCGCCGGCTGGCACCTCACTCGCCGGCGAATACGATCTCGAAGGCGAGCTGGCTCCGCTCGCCGCCGGTGCTGTTCTGCTCGAGCACCCGGATCTCGCCGCGGCTCTTGAACACGTCCAGCATGGCCCGGCAAGCGCCGTAAAACACGCAGATGAAGCCCTCACTGTGCAGGATCCCCGGGGGTATCTCGACGCCCCGCAGCCGCATCCCGCGGGCATCCGCGGCGGCGTCCTGTTCGCCGGTCAGCTCGATCGTGCCGCAGGCCCGGGTCGACAGCGCCCACGCGTGCGGCGCGGTCCGCAGCAGCCGCGACGCCCCGGTCCGGCCGAGGCTGAACTGGGCCAGCATCGTCAGCGGCTTGAGCATGCCGTGGTCGTAGCTGTCGCGCATGAGGTCGGTCCAGAACTCGCGCGCCGGGGTCTCCCCGAGCACCGCCAAGATCGCGTCGCAGAGCTCGATGAACACCTCCGTGGGCAGCCAGGCCACGCTCGAGGTCTCGCGGATCAGCGCGAGGTTGCCGGCCGTGATCCGCTCGCGGATCTCGGCCCCCTTGCCCTCGGGGTAGGCACGCAGGCGCTTGAGGGCGAGCTTGGCATAATGCGCGCGGAGGGCGGGGTCCTTGTCGGGCATGGCAGAGGCGAGGCGCATGATACTGCGTTCACCATGGCTTTCGCAGCCCCCTAGGCCAACATCAGCGCTTGAGCAACCGCGCGAACGGGTTGTCACCAAAGGTCGCAGCGGGGGCGCTCGCGCGGTCCGGGGCCGGACGTTCGGCCGCGCCTTCCCGCCGTTTTTGCGCGCCGTTGGCTCCGGGCCGGTTCTGCGAATTGGCCCCGGGTCGGTTCGGGGTGCCCGCACCGGGCCGGTTTGATTCGGCGCCGGCGGCGGGCAGCGGCTCGCCGAGGCGGGCGGTCATGCTGATGCGCTTGCGGGCCGCGTCGACCTCGAGCACGCGCACCTTCAGCTTGTCGCCGGCCTTGACGACGCTGTGCGGGTCCTTGACGAAGCGATCGCTCAGCTGCGAGATATGGACCAGGCCGTCCTGGTGGACCCCGACGTCGACGAAGGCGCCGAAGGCCGTCACGTTGGTGACCACGCCCTCGAGCACCAGGCCGGGCTTGAGGTCGGCGAGGGTCGTGATGTCGGCGCGAAACTTCGGCGGGTCGAAGCGGTCGCGGGGATCGCGGCCGGGCTTCTGCAGCTCGGCGAGGATGTCGCGCAGGGTCGGCTCGCCGACGCCCTCGCCCAGGTACTTGGCGACCACCACGCGGGCCGCGAGCGTCGCGTCGCCGACCAGCTGTCCGAGATCGACACCGAGATCGCCCGCGATGCGCTCGACCAGGCCGTAGCGCTCGGGGTGCACGGCGCTGGCGTCGAGCGGGTGCTCACCGCCGCGGATGCGCAGGAACCCGGCCGCCTGCTCGAAGCTGCGCGGCCCCAGACCCGCGACCGTCAGCAGGCCGGCGCGCGAGGTGAAGGGCCCGTGCTTGCTGCGGTGCTCGACGATGCTGCGAGCGACCGCCGCCCGCAGGCCGGCGACGCGGGCCAGCAGCGGCGCGCTCGCGGTGTTGAGGTCGACGCCGACGTGGTTGACGCAGCTCTCGACCACCTGGTCGAGCTTGCGGGCCAGCAGCGGCTGAAACACGTCGTGCTGATACTGGCCGACGCCGATCGCCTTGGGATCGATCTTCACCAGCTCGGCGAGCGGGTCTTGCAGGCGGCGCGCGATCGAGATCGCACCGCGCAGCGTCAGGTCGAGGTCGGGGAACTCCTCGCGGGCGATGTCCGAGGCCGAGTACACGCTGGCCCCGGCCTCGTTGACGGCGACGACGAGCATGTCCGTGAGGCCGGCCTCGGCGAGCACCTCGCGGCACAGCGCCTCGGCCTCGCGCCCGCCGGTGCCGTTGCCGACGGCGATCGCCTGCGGCCCGTGCTTGCGCACGAAGGCCAGCAGCTCGTGGCGCGCGCGCTCGGCCGCGCCCGCGCCCTGGCTCGGATAGATCGTCACCGTGTCGAGATAGGTGCCGGTCGCATCGAGGGCGACACACTTGCAGCCGCTGCGCAGGCCCGGGTCGACGCCGATCACCGCCTTGCCGCCGAGCGGCGCCGAGAGCAGCAGCGTGCGCAGATTGGCCGCGAACACCTCGACCGCGTCGCGGTCGGCCTTCATCTTGAGCTCGATGCGCAGGTCGGTCTCGATGCTCGGGGCCAGCAGCCGCACCAGGCCGTCGCGGACCGCTGCCACCAGCTCGCCGGCGAAGGGCGAGCCCGGCATCACCTTCATCCGGCCCTCGATCCTCGGCGTCAGAGCCTCCGGCGCGAGCCCCACCTTGAGCCGCAGCACGCCCTCCTGCTCGCCGCGCCGGACCGCGAGGAACCGGTGCGAGGGGATCGACGCGATCGCCTCCTCGAAGTCGTAGTAGAGCTCGAACTTGGTCGGCGTGCCGAGCTTGTCGGGCAGCACGGTGGCCTGCACGCTGCCCTCGTTGAGGCAGGCCTCGCGGACCATCGCGCGGATCTCGGCGTCCTCGGCGATCCGCTCGGCGACGATGTCGCGGGCGCCGGCCAGCGCCGTCTTGATGTCGGGGACCTCCTTCGCGACATCGACGAAGGCCGCGGCCTCGGCCGCCGGATCACCGCTCATCGGCTGGCCCAGGATGCGCTCGGCCAACTTCGCCAGGCCGCGCTCGCGGGCGATCATCGCCCGGGTCCTGCGCTTGGGCTTGAACGGCAGATACAGGTCCTCGAGCGCCGCCTTGGTCGGACAGGCGAGGATCTTGGTCCGCAGCTCCGGCGTCAGCTGGCCCTGCTCGTCGATCGAGGCGAGGATCGCCGCGCGCCGCTCCTCGAGCTCGAGCACGTAGATGCGCCGCTCCTCGATCGCCCGGATCTGGACCTCGTCGAGCCCGCCGGTCACTTCCTTGCGGTAGCGGGCGATGAAGGGGACCGTCGCGCCCTCGGCGAGCAGCTTGACGACCGCCGCCACGCCGCGCTCCGGCAGGCTCAGCTCGCGCGCCAGCACCGGCACGGGGTCGAAGGTCGGCGTCGTGCCCGTCATGGAGGCGGGTAACGTGGATGGCGTCGTCACAGAGCTCGTCATCGGGGGCGAGAAGCTGACACAGGCCCGCCCCTCCTGTCACCCTCGCGTCGCCCGCGCTCTGCGCTCGCGCTGGGTTCTGCGTTCCACAGCGCTCGCGCTCGGCGGTCGCGCTCAGCGCTCGAGCTTCGCCTTGACGTAGTCGATCGCGTCCTGGACCAATCTCAACTTGTCGGTGTCCTCGTCCGGGATCTCGATCCCGAAGGCCTCCTCCAGCGTGAGCACCAGCTCGACGAGGACCAGCGAGTCGGCCCCGAGGTCATCGATGAAGGCCGCCTCGGGCTTGACGTCCTCGATCTCGAGCTGCTCCTGGATGATTCGCTTGACCTCGGCATCGATGTCTCGTCCAGTTGACATGGGTTCTCCTTGCTGCGGGGCAGGGCGAGCTTACCCGAAGCCGGAAGACCCGGGTCCCCGGCGATCGCGGCGCACACCCGCGGCGGTCGCGGTCGCGCCGGCTCAGGGTAGATCGAGCGAGGTGATGCCGCGGGCGACCACGCCGGCCGTATCGACGACCTGGACGGCGATGCTTCGCGGGCCCGCGGCGTCGTAACAGTGCTCGGCCACGTCGGCGAGCGCCCCCCGGCGGGGCGACAGGTGATGCGTGGTCGCTGCGAAGATCGGGGGCACAAACGCCCAGTCGACGCTCCACGCCAGCACCGCCGCCGGCGCCCCTCGCAGTCGGATCGTGACGCTGCGCCCCAGGGCCGCGATCTCGATCCACGGCACCCCATCTGCGCTCGCCACCAGCGCCAGCTCCGGGATCGCGGCCGCGTCGATCTGCTCGACCGTGAAGG
>NZ_JACCSO010000285.1 GCF_013812955.1 Nannocystis sp.
GCCTCGCCGGTCCTGCCGGCGCCAGCGCCCCGCGGACCCAGCCGACCGTGCCATCGCTCGCCCGGACCAGCGCGCAACCGGGCAGCTCGGCCAGCAGCGCGACCGGCCCGTCGCCGGGCAGCAGCTCGGTGGACAGGCCAGAAATCATCTGCTCCTCAGAACATGTCCCCAAAGCCAGCCCCGCCGTCCGCCACAGCCGGGTCACGCCCGGGCCCGGCGCGCGCCAGCCGATCGGCGCGCGGACCTGCACCTGGCTGGCATCGATCCGCCAGCCCCGCGGCAGCCTCGGCGCCATGGCCCGACCCACCCCCGTGGTCATGCGGGGCAGCGCCACGCGGCCGCGCAGGCGCAGCAGCCCGCGCTGCACATGGGCCTCGAGCTCGAGCTGCGTCCACCCGAATTCGGCGGTCAGCACGGCCCGCTCGGCGGCCACCACCGCCGCAAACGCCCGACCGATCTCGCCGCCATCGCCGGTCTCGCAGCTCACGCCGTCCCCTCCCCAGGCAGCCCGAGCAGCGCGCACAGCAGCGCGCGATCGGAGAACGGCAGCGTCTCCTCGCCGATCGTCTGCCCGGTCTCGTGGCCCTTGCCCGCGATCACCACCACATCTTCGGGCCGCGCCCCGGCCAGCGCCAGCGCGATCGCCCGCGCGCGATCGGCCTCGAGCACCACCCGCGCCCGCCCTCCGCGCTTCAGCCCCGCCACCAGCATCGCCGCGATCGCTTGCGGGTCCTCGCGGCGCGGATTGTCGGTCGTCACCACCGCGAGCTCCACCGCCGCCCCGACCGCCTCGCCCATCGGCTCGCGCTTGCCCGGATCGCCGTCGCCCCCGGCCCCGAACACCACGATCACCCGACCCGCGCCCGCCAGCGCCCGCGCGGTCGCGCAGGTGCGGGCCAGCGCGTCGGGCGTGTGCGCGTAGTCGACGGCGATCACCGGACCTGTCCTTTGGAACAGCTCGAAGCGACCCGGCACCCCGGGACAGCCCGCGAGTCCGGCCTGGATCGCCTGCGCCGGGATCCCCACGGCATGGGCCGCGCAGGCCGCTGCGAGCGCGTTCTCGGCGAAGACCTCACCGACCAGCGCCAGCTCGAGCGCGCCCCCCAGCGCCTCCGCCAGCGGCGAGGGCTGCAGCGAGATCCTGGTCCCCTGCGGCGACACCTCCACCGCGCGCGCGGCCAGGTCTTCGCCGTGCAGCGCCGGTCCGCGCGAGGGCACCCCGAACCACAGCCTCTGCACCCCGGCCGGCGTCACCCGATCGATCAGCCCGGCCGCCGGATCGCGGGCGTTGAGCACCGCCACTCCGTGCCGCGGCAAATGCACGAACAGCTGGGCCTTGCTCGCCAGGTAGTGCTCCCACGAGCCGTGGGTCTTGAAGTGGTCCGGCGAGAGGTTGGTGAACACCCCGACGTCGTAGCGCCAGCGCGCCGCATAACCGCGGGCCAGCGCCTGGCTCGTGATCTCGACCACCGCATGACGGCCCCCGAGTCGATGGCACTGCTCCGCCGCCGCGAGGAAGCTCGGCCAGCTGCGCTCCAGCCCCAGCAGCTCGCCGTCGATGCGATAGTCCAGCGTCGTCGACGAGAACACGTGCCTGGCCGCGCTCTGGATCGCCGCCGCCGCGAGCACCGTGGTCGAGGTCTTGCCGTTGGTGCCCGTGACCCCGATCGTGCGCCACGACTCCGCCCAGGGCCGGGCTGGTGGCACGATATCGGCGTCGCTCACCGGCCCATCTTCGCACAGGCGGATGCGGCCTTCACCGAGCTTCCCCGTCCCATCCATCCATCCATCCATCCATCCCTCCCGACCGCCCCGGCCATCGTCGGCCGGCGGCGGTAACCGCGTCAAGCAGTGTCAGGGCCGGCGCGATCCGGTGTACTGTCCGGGCGCCTCATGATCACGGTCCAGCACCTCGCCAAGTCGTTTCGCCTGTCGCGCCAGCAGCGGCGCAGCCGCGAGGACGCCGGCAGCGCCAGGGACAACATCGTCCAGGCCGTCGGCGACCTCGGCTTTACGGCCAGGCCCGGGCGGATCTTCGCGCTGCTCGGTCCCAACGGCGCCGGCAAGACCACCGCCCTGCGGATGATCGCCACCCTGCTGCGCCCCGACGCCGGGCAGATCCACATCGCCGGCGTCGATGCCATCGCCGACCCGGTCGCCGCCCGCCGCAAGCTCGGCTTCCTCACCGGCTCCACGCGCCTCTACGAGCGCCTCACCGCCGACGAGGTCGTTCGTTATTACGCCGCCCTCGCCGGCGTCTCCGAGGAGGATTACCGGCGCCGCCGCGACGCGCTGTTCGGCGCCCTCGGCATCGAGGCCTTCGCCGGCCGCCGCTGCGGCAAGCTCTCGACCGGCATGCAACAAAAGGTCTCGATCGCGCGCACGATCATCCACGACCCCGAGGTCATCATCTTCGACGAGGCCACCTCCGGCCTCGACGTCATCGCCGCCCGCGCCATCATCCAGTTCATCCGCCAGTGCCGCACGGACGGCAAGACGGTCCTGTTCTCGACCCACATCATGAGCGAGGTGACCAAGCTCGCCGACGACCTGGCGATCGTGCACGGCGGCAAGCTGCTGTACTCCGGCACCTTTGCCGAGTTCACCGCCGCCTCCGCCGAGCGCTCGCTCGAGGACGAATTCATCCGCCGAATCGAAGCCGCAGAGTCGGCCACCGAAGCGGCCGCTCAGCCCCCCACCGGAGCCCGCACATGAGCGCCCTGCCCTCCCCCGTCATGGCCGTGCTCCGCAAGGAGCTGCTCGACACCCTGCGCGACCGCCGGACCCTGATCGCCATGATCGTGGTCCCGCTCGT
>NZ_JACCSO010000661.1 GCF_013812955.1 Nannocystis sp.
CCGACTCCATCGGGTCCGGCTTCGACGCCGGATGATATCGGGCCCGCACCGTGATCGTCGCGCCGTCGAGCGCGCGCAGCTGCTCCTCGGAGACGGCCGCGCTGGCCTTGATGTTGAGTGACCCGTCGCCGCCCGCATCCAGCGAGAACTCGCGCCCCATGTACGCCTCGACCGACTTGCTCTTCGGGAGCTCGGTGTAATGCAGCACCCCCGTGTAGCGCCGCTCCTCACCGTCCGCCGGCGCAGCCTCAGCCGAGGTCGCAGCCGCCGGCGCGGGCCCCGGGCTCGGCGCCGCAGCGGCCGGTGGCGGCTCGCCTTCCGTGCGCGCTGGCCCGGCACAGCCCGCGAGCGAGACCAGCACCATATTCGCCACCACTCTTCGCCACCACAGGTACCCGTTCATCATCCGAGTTATAACCAGCGCGATGTCCACCGTCCAGCGCTTCGAAACCGAGCTTGCGGCGCTGCTGGTCGCCACCGGGCATCCGTCACCCCCGGCCGGCGCCACGACGTGGCGGGCCACTTCGGGAAACCTCGAGATCACCGTCCACAACAGCGCCGGCCGGATCGAGGTCGATCTCGCGGGCTGGCGCCACAGCTTCACGCTGGTGAGCGATGACGACGGACACGACGACGACGACACCGACGACGACACCGACGACCAGGCCGCGCTCGCCCTCGACCTGATCGGCGCGGGCCTGTTCGGCGCGCTGCGGATCTGCGTCGAGCGCTACAACGGCGTCGCGCGGCGCTTCACGCTGCAGACCCGCAGCGACACCGCCTGGCACCTCGCATCCACCCAGGGTTCGCGGCCGTGGAACCCGCTCGCCAGGCGCAGCGGCGAGGTCCACACCGGCAGGGCCAGCGAGCGTCCACCGCGCTATCACCCGCGCGGGTCCACGCCTTTGCCGTGGGCGCCGTGGGCCGGTCTCGCGGGCTTCCACGGCGCCCCCGCGGCCCCCCTCCCCACCGAGCTCCCGGTCAACGGCGAGCTCGACCTCCACAACTTCGCCCCCCGCGAGATAAAGCCGCTCGTGCTCGCCTACGTGGACGCCTGCCTCGCGCGCGGGATCACCGAGCTGCGCATCGTGCACGGCAAGGGCGTCGGCAACCTGCGCCGCACCGTGCACGCTTTGCTCGACCGCCACCCGCGGGTCAAGGGCTACCGCCTCGGCGGACACGGCGGCGGCAGCTGGGGGGCCACGCTCGTCGACCTGTCCCCGGGGCCAGCCGCCGACCCCGAGGCCTGAGCGCCCGGCTTTTTTTCAATTATCGCGCCGCGAGGCTGGCGATGTCGATCACGAACCGGTAGCGCACGTCGCTGCGCAGCATCCGCTCGTATGCCGTGTTGATGTCCGCGATGTCGATCACCTCGACGTCGGCCGCGACCTGGTGCGCCGCGCAGAAGTCGAGCATCTCCTGGGTCTCCTGGATCCCGCCGATCAGCGAGCCCGCGAGGCGCTTGCGCTGGCCGATCAGCGCGATCGCGGCGAGGTCGCTCGGCTCCGGCACGCCGACCAGCACCATCGTGCCATCGCGCCGCAGCAGCCCGAGGTACGCGTTATAGTCGTGCGCCGCCGAGACCGTGTCGAGGATCATGTCGAAGCGGCCCTTGTGCTCGCTGAAGACCGCCGGGTCGCGGGTGGCGATGAAGTCCGAGGCCCCGAGCGCGAGCGCGTCCTCCCGCTTGCCGGGCGAGTGGCTGAGCACCGTCACCCGCGCCCCCATCGCCGCGCCGATCTTGACCGCCATGTGGCCGAGACCACCGAGCCCGACCACCGCGAGCGCATCACCCTGCTTGAGGCCGAAGTGCTTGAGCGGCGAATAGGTGGTGATGCCCGCGCACAGCAGCGGCGCCGCGCGCTCGAGCGGGATGCCCTCCGGCACCCGCAGCACATAGTCCTGATCGACCGTGATCCGCGTCGAATAACCGCCGTGGGTGGGCGCCTGGCTGCCGCGCTCGCGGCCGTTGTAGGTCAGGGTCATGCCGTTGGCGCAGTACTGCTGCTCGCCCGCCTTGCAGGCCTCGCAGTCGCGGCACGAGTCGACGAAGCAGCCGACGCCGACCGTGTCCCCGAGCTTCCAGCGCTGCACCTCGCCGCCGACCCGGGCGATCCGGCCAATGATCTCGTGGCCCGGCACCATCGGAAAGATCGCGTCGCCCCACTCGTCACGCGCCTGATGGATGTCCGAGTGGCAGACCCCGCAATACAAGATATCGATCAGCACCTCGCGCGGCCCGGGCTCGCGGCGCTGGATGGAGGAGGGACCGAGGGGGGCCTTTGCGGCCTCGGCGGCATATGCGGGGGTGTCGAGCATGGCCGCGACGCTAGCCGCGGACGCAGCCGCGCCGCAAGGCCGCGGCGCTCGATTCCGCGCGAAACCCGCGCCCGGGTCATGGCCGGCTCCATCCGTTTGCCGCCCCGGATTCGACCCCGACATCACCGCGATCGCCAACCTGAGCTCGCCCCGGGGGTGCTAAGTTCCGGCCCATGATCTCGCTGATCGGCGCCGACCTCGAGGCTTATGTCACCGCCCACACCACCCGCGAGAGCGAGCTCTTCGCTCGCCTGCGCGCCGAGACCCAGGCCGACCTCGCCTCGCCGCAGATGCAAGTTGGTCCGGTCGAGGGCGCCTTCCTGCGCCTGCTGGTCGCCCTCCACCGCCCGCAGACCATCCTCGAGATCGGCACCTACTCCGGCTACTCCGCGCTCGCCATGGCCAGCGCCCTCCCGCCCGGCGGCCAGCTGATCACCTGCGACATCGACCCCGTCGCCACCGCCGTCGCCACCCGTTATTTCGCCGCCGCCGGGCTCGCGGACCGCATCACCCTGCGCCTCGCCCCCGCGCTCGACACCATTCGCCAGCTCGCCGCCGAGGGCCGCCGCATCGACCTCGTCTTCATCGACGCCGACAAGTCCGGCTACGTCGACTACTGGGACGCCGTGCTCCCGCTGATGCCCGTCGGCGGCCTCATCGTCGCCGACAACACGCTGTGGAGCGGCAAGGTCCTCGACCCGCAGGACGCCAGCGACCACGCGATCGTGCGCTTCAACGCCCACGTCGGCGCCGACCCGCGGGTCGAGCACGTGCTGCTGTCGGTGCGCGACGGCATCATGCTCGCCCGCAAGCTGCGCGACTAGGGCTGTCTCTCGGGCCATGTCGCCTCCGCCCTCGCCGTGGTTCTCGGACGACCCCGGCAAGGCCTGGGCCGAGCGCTTCTTCCTGATCTACACCCCGGTGTGGATCCTCGCCGTCGCCGCGGTGATGCTCAGCGGCGCGCTGCAACGCTGGGGCGACGCCGGGTTCATGGCCTTCGCCGTCGCCGTCGCCGCGCCGCTGCTGCTGGTGCCCGCGCTGTGCCACCGCCGCGTGCCCGCGCTCGCCACCACTTCGTGGTCCAACAGCTACTGGTTCAAGTTCAACCTCTGGATCTTCATCTTCGTCTGGATCGGCACCTACTTCCTGACCCACTACTTCTTCGACGTGCTCGGCATGCGCTACGCCTTCCCGACCCGCTGGACCCTCGACGCCGCGCTGGTCGGTCGCGGCGACGGCGAGGTCCCGCTGTTCATGTACCCGCTGACCCAGGCCTACTTCGTCAGCTACCACGCCGCCATGATCGTCGCCCTGCGCCGGGTAAGGCGCGCCCTCGGCCTCGACCACCTGTCCCAAGGGACATCCCGTTGGCCGCGCCTGCTGGTGCTCGCGCTCGCCACCCTGGTCCTCGCTTACGGTGTCGCCTTCGCCGAGACCCTGTTCATGGCCAGCGACGCCATCTCGGATCTGTTCTGGTACGCCGACAAGCCGCGCATGCTGCGCTACGGCTCGCTGTTCTACGCCTGCTACTTCCTCGTCAGCCTGCCGCTGCTCGCACGCATGGACGAGCCGCCCGGCCCCGTCTTCTCGCCCGGACGCGCCGCGCTCGAGGCCCTCGCCGCCGGCATGCTCGTGTTCATGATCCTCGACGCGCTGGCGCTGCTGCTCGGCCCGCTGGTGATCTGAGCCCGAAGCTCGGCGCAGCAACCGCCCGGGGCCGCCAGAGACGCGCACATCCGCGCCGCGTTGGTGCTAGTCTGCGCCACCGCTGCCTGTCATGGCCCTCGAGCTCCACTTCGATCACGGCACCCTCGTCGCCCCCGGCCCGCTGCCGGACGACGATCGCCTCGCGCAGCTGCTGGTCGTCGACAACCGCACCGGCAGCCACCGCGCGCCGGCCCACCGCTACCGCGAGATCGTCGCGCGCCTGCACTCGTGCAAGGCCGAGTATCAGGACCTCGCGCGCCAGTACGAGCGCCTGGATCTCCCGCTCATCGCGCCGCTCGCCCCGTTCCCGCACCAGGAGGCCGCGCTCGCGGCCTGGGTCGCCGCCGGCTGCACCGGCATCGTCGAGCTGCCGACCGGCGCCGGCAAGACATTGCTCGCCGTCATGGCGATCCAGCACACCGGTCGCCCGGCGCTGATCGTCGTGCCGACCATCGACCTGATGTTGCAGTGGCAGCAGGTCCTCCAAAAATGGTTCGGCCGCGAGATCGGCATGCTCGGCGGCGGCCAGTCCGAGCGCCGCGAGCTGACGATCACCACTTATGACTCCGCCGCGGCGCAGACCGAGTTCCACGGCAACCGCTTCGGCCTGCTGATCTGCGACGAGTGCCACCACCTGCCCGCGCCCGCCTATCGCTTCATCGCCGCCGGCTCGCTCGCCCCCTACCGCCTCGGCCTCACCGCCACGCTCGAGCGCGCCGACGGCCTCGAGGCGGTCGCCATGGAGCTGCTCGGCCCGGTCCGCTACCGCGCCCGCATCGACGAGCTCGAGGGCAGCTACCTCGCCCCCTACG
>NZ_JACCSO010000299.1 GCF_013812955.1 Nannocystis sp.
CGGCCGGTCCGGGCTCGGGGCGCGCGTTCGCCACGCGCAGGCTCGGAGCAGCGCGCAGGGTCGGCGCTTGAAAGCTGCGCTGCACGAACTTGTCGCTGCTCGGACCGCGCGAGGTCCAGTGCTGGGAGTAGCGGACGGTGCGCTCGCCCTCGAGGATCTGGCGGGCGTCGAGGCTGCGGTCGCGATCGAAGCGCTCGACCACGTCGCCGATCTGCTCGACCAGGTCGCCGAGGCCGTGGCACACCGCCACGCCGCAGCGCAGCTCGAACACCGTGCGTGCCTCAGGCAGATGGATGACGGCCGTGTAGGCGACCTCGTCGCGCTGGTAGACGACCGCGCCGATGCCCTGCCCCACGGTTTTCAGGCGCTCGGCGAGGGGCTTGTTGCTCGGATTGCCGAGGCGCGGGTCGGTGGCCAGGAGCCCGGTCAGCAGCTCGGCGAAGGTCGTGCGGGTGGCCGCTTCGGGCTGCTGGGCGAGGGTCTCGAGGATGACCTCGTGGCCGAGCACCGGGTCGCGCCAGACCTCGAGCTGCAGGCCGTGGGCGTCCGAGGCGTGGTCCGCCATGTAGACGATGTGGTCGTAGGTCGAGTCCTCGCGGGCGGTGGTGTCGTCGGGGCGGACGAGCGTGAACAGCTTCTCGGGGGTCAGGTCGCGCAGGTCCTTGACGCTGAGCAGGCCGTCGGCGGCGACGGCCTCGACCTGCTTGGTCCAGGCGAGGCTGTCGTGGCTCTCGTTGCGGTTGTCGCCCATGACCAGGAAGTGGCCCTCGGGCACGGTCCACTCGCCGAAGCGGCGTTGACCGGTGCGCGGGTCGGAGCTGCTCTTGTAGCGCACGGTGTAGCTGCGACCGTCGACGTGCTCCGAGTAGAGGGTGCAGTGCGGGACGACGTTGACGGCGGCGTCGTCGAGGCACTTCTCGTCGAGCTTGGTGCGCTCGAGCTCCTCGAACTCGGCCTGGCCGGCGCGCTTGACCGAGACCTTGTTGCCCTCGACGCGCACGGTGTCGCCCGGAAGGCCCATGACGCGCTTGATGAAGTCCTCGGACTCGTCGACCGGGTAGCGAAACACGATCACGTCGCCGCGCTGAGGCGAGCCGAGGAAGCCGCCGACGACGGTGGTCGTGAACGGGATCTGGATCCCGTAGGCGAACTTGTTGACGAAGATGTGGTCGCCCGAGCGCAGCGTCGGCATCATGCTGCCGCTCGGGATCTTGAACGGCTCGTAGAGGCACGAGCGCAGGGCCAGGGCGACCGCGACGGCGATGCCGATGTTCTCGACGGTCTCCCGCAGCGGGCTCTTGCGGGCGAAGGATGCGTGCTGGTGGAGCAGCTCGTCGAGGCGCTCGCACTCGTCCTCGAGCGGCTCCCACGACCGGAGTTCGCGCAGGCGATCGAGCTCGACCATGCTGCCGCGGATGGCCGCGACCGGCGCGGGGGCGATCCGCGACTCGTACTTCTTCAGGATCTTGCGCGCCTCCTTGAGCAGCAGGCTCGCCGCGGCCTTGACGTTGCCGACCGACCGCCGCTTGGCGGGTGGGCGCGCCGGCTGTTGCGGCGCCGCCGGCTGTTGCGGCGCCGCAGGCTGTTGCGGCGCCGCAGGCTGTTGCGGCGCCGCCGGCGTCGGAGCCTGAGGAGCGCCCTGCTGAGACGGAGCCTGTGGAGCCGGTGGATCGGACTGGGTCACGAGGGCTGCTCAGTCTAGCTTCAGGATCGCGTGGAAAGCACCCTGGGGGATCTCCACGTTGCCGACCGCCTTTAGTCGCTTCTTACCGCGCTTTTGTTTCTCGAGCAGCTTGCGCTTGCGCGAGATGTCGCCGCCGTAGCACTTGGCCAGCACGTTCTTGCGCAGCGCCTTGACCGTCGTTCGGGCCATGATCTTGCTGCCGATCGCGGCCTGGATGGCGACCTCGAACTGCTGCGGGGGGATCTCGTCCTTCATCTTCACGCACAGGTTCTGGCCGCGGGCGAAGGCGGTGGACTTGTGGGTGATCAGGCTGAGCGCGTCGACGCGCTCGCCGTTGACCAGCAGGTCGATGCGGCAGAGGTCGGCGCGCTTGAAGTCGGCCTGCTCGTAGTCGAGGCTCGCGTAGCCGCGCGAGTAGCTCTTGAGCTGGTCGTAGAAGCCGAACACGATCTCGGCGAGCGGCAGCTCGTAGGTGAGCTGGACCCGCTTGCTGGTCTGGTATTTGAGGTCCAGCTGGATGCCGCGCCGGTCCTGGCACAGCTTGATGATCGGGCCGAGGTGCTCCTCCGGGAGCTGGATCTTGGCCAGGATCATCGGCTCGTCGATCGACTCGAATTGACCGACATCGGGCATCTTCGCCGGATTGTCGATCACCATCATCGTGCCGTCCTTGAGGTGGACCTGATACTTCACGCTCGGCGCGGTCGTGATGATGTCGAGGTCGTACTCCCGCTCGAGCCGCTCCTGGATGATCTCCATGTGCAGCAGGCCGAGGAAGCCGAGGCGAAAGCCGAAGCCCAGCGCGACCGAGCTCTCCGGCTCCCAGGTGACGCTGGCGTCGCTGAGGGTCAGCTTGGTCAGGGCGTCGCGCAGCTCCGGATATTCGGCGTTGTCGGTCGGGAACACCCCGGCGAACACCATCGGCAGGACCTCCTGGAAGCCCGCCAGCGGCTCCGCCTCCTCATCGTCGGCGGCGGCCACGGTGTCACCGACCTTCGAGTCGGCGACCTCCTTGATGTTGGCGATCAGGTAGCCGACCTCGCCGGCGCCGAGGTCCGGGTAGCTCTTGATGTCCGGGGCGAAGGCCCCGACGTCCATGACCTCTAGGTGCTTGCCGGTGGCCATCATCTTGATCTTGTCGCCCGCGCGCAGCACCCCGGCGAACACGCGCACGATCGAGATGACGCCCTTGTAGGTGTCCCACCACGAGTCGATGATCAGCGCCTTGACCTTGGCCTTGCGGTCGCCGCGAGGCGGCGGGATGCGGAGGATGATCGCCTCGACCAGCGCGGCGATGCCGATGCCGGACTTGGCCGAGACCAGCAGCGCCTCCGAGGTGTCCAGGCCGACGGCCTCCTCGATCTGCGCCTTGACGCCGGGCACGTCCGCCGACGGCAGGTCGATCTTGTTGATGACCGGGATGATCTCCAGGTTGGCGTCGAGCGCCAGGTACACGTTGGCCAGGGTCTGGGCCTCGACCCCCTGGGCCGCGTCGACCACCAGCAGCGCGCCCTCACAGGCGGCCAGGCTGCGCGAGACCTCGTAGCCGAAGTCGACGTGCCCGGGGGTGTCGATGAGGTTCAGCTCATACTCGACGCCCTCGTACGTGTACTTCATGCGCACGGCCTGCGCCTTGATGGTGATGCCGCGCTCCTTCTCGATGTCCATGCGATCGAGGTACTGCGTGGCCTTGTCGCGCGCCGTCAGCAGGCCCGTGAACTCCATCAATCGATCGGCGAGCGTGCTCTTGCCGTGATCGATGTGGGCGATGATGCAGAAGCTACGGATGTTCGGCTGCTCGGGCGCGTCGGCGTCCTCGAGGCGGCGGGGCTGATTGGTCATGCGCGATCCCTGGGGCGCGGCTGCCGGGCTGGCGCGCGCCTTATCGTGGCCCGCACCCGTAGCACAACTCCGGCCGCCCTGCCCCCAATCGTCGCTGAGCACGGTCACATGCCCGCCGCGGCCCGGCCGGGTCGCCGGGCGACTTGCCCCGGGAGCGCCCCCGGGCCTACAGTACGGTGCACGTGCGCCGGCTCCCCGATCTTGGCTCCCTGCCGTGGCTGGCGACCGCCCTGCTGTGC
>NZ_JACCSO010000305.1 GCF_013812955.1 Nannocystis sp.
CGTTGCGTACCTCCATGCGCCCGGCTCAGCCCTCACTCACCCTCCTCCCCTGCCTGCTCTGCCTCGCCGGCGTGCTCGCCTGCGGCACCGCCTCCGACGCCAGCGAGACCGGCACCGCCGAGCCCGCGAGCAGCAGCGGCCAGAACAGCGATACCACCGCCACCAGCACCAGCAGCTCGGGCAGCGCAACAGGCACCGCTGGCGATCCCACCGCCGGGACCACCACCGACGGCGATCCCACCGCCGGTTCGAGCACGACCACGGGCGCGAGCACGGCCGTTGATACCACCGGTGACGTGACCGTCACGGAAGCCAGCAGCGGCGACGCCAGCACCGGCGCCGCCGAGGAGCTGCCCCCGATCGAAAACGTCGAGGCGCTCGAGTCCTGGCTCGCAGGCGGCGCCTACAAGCAGTGGGCCGCAGAGTCCAAGGTGCACGCATCCACGGGCCCACACGGCGGCAACGTGCGCACCTACGTCAACGCCATCGCGCTGGGCTCGCTCGCCGCGCAGGCGGCCGAGCACCCCCAGGACGCGGCCACCGTCAAGGAGCTCTACGGCGACAGCATGGACACGCTGATCGGTTACGCCGTCGCACTCAAGACAGCGCCGCAGAGCGAGGGCGGCGCGACCTGGTACTGGTACGAGCGGATCAACGCGACCGTCTACGGTGGCGGTCTGGACGTCCCCCTGTGCAGCGGCTGTCACGGCGACGGCGCCGACTACATCCTCACCCCCTACCCACTGCAGTGAGCCGCCCCGCCCGGGTCTTCACTCGGGCTCGGTGCCCGCGGCCTCATCGCGGTGGTCGCGGTCGCGAGCGCTGCCTCGCCCTCGCGAATTTTCGCGGCTCGATCTTCGCGACTTACCTCTCCGCGTGACGGTGCTATAGTGTCTCTCGAGCGGGCTGCTTCGTCCGGAGGCCACAAGTTCTACCTACATCGTTCAGCCAGGGGTCCGTCTCTGTCCGCAGGTGTGCAGGCTCGTTCGACGAGAAGCCCGAAGCGGGTACCATAGTCCCCACCTACCAAATGTAGGGGTTGAACTTTCGGTCAGACGTGGAGCAGCCCGCTCCTTTTTTTATGCCCGGCGATCGGGCACCGGCCCATCGCTGGGCCGGGCCGGCTTACGCCGGCTTACTCATGCCAGCGTGCGCAGATAGACGACGACGTCGCGGATGCGGGTCCGGCAGCGGTCCTTGCCGCAGATCGCCATGGTATCGAAGAGCGAGGGCGACGCGGTGCGGCCGGTGACCGCGAGGCGCAGCAGCATGAACAGCTCCTTCGGCTTGACCGCGTGGCGCTGGCAGAACTCGCGCGAGAAGGCCTCGAGCGCCGGCGCGGTGAAGCTGCGGGCCGCGTTGTCGCGCTCGATCTCCTGCGCGTAGGTGTCGAGCAGCTCGGCGGTCTCTTTGCCCGACTTGCCGCTGACCGGCTTGAGCTTGTCGCGCACCGGCGCATAATCGACGCTGCCGCCGAAGAAGAAGCTCAGGTACGGGATGAAGTCGTCGAGGCGATGGACCCGCTCCTGGGCCTGGGCGAGCATCGCCTTGATGCGCGCCGGGGCCAGCACGCGCTCTTGCAGGCGCTCGTAGAGCTGGTCGACGGACATCGCCCGGATGTCGTCGGCGTTGAAGGACTCGAGCTTGGCGGGGTCGAAGACCGGGCCGCCGACGCTGACCTTCGACCAGTCGAAGTGCTCGATCATCTGCGCGACGGTGAAGCGCTCGACCTCGGCGCCGAGGCTGAAGCCGAGGTTGGCCATGAAGTTCAGCATGGTCTCCGGCAGGTAGCCGAGGTCGCGGTAGTGAAACACCGACACCGGGTTCTTGCGCTTCGACAGCTTGGACTTGTCGGCGTTGCGCAGCAGGCCCAGGTGGTAAAACGCCGGCGCCTCCCAGCCGAACGCGCGGTACAGCAGCACGTGCTTCGGCGTCGAGGTGATCCACTCCTCGCCGCGGATCACGTGGGTGATGCCCATGAAGTGATCGTCGACGACATTGGCGAGGTGGTAGGTCGGGAACCCGTCCGACTTGAGCAGCACCTGATCGTCGACGAGGCGGTTCTCGAACACGATCGGCTCGCTGCGCAGGTGGTCGACGAAGCTCGTCACGCCCTCCCGGGGCACCCGCAGGCGCACCACATGCGCCTCCCCCGCCTCCGCCCGCCGGACCGCATCGGCGGGGTCCACGGCGCGACAATGCCCGTCGTAGCCGAGCACCGGGCTCTTGTCGGCGAGCTGCTGCTTGCGGACCTCGTCAAGGCGATCGCGGGTGCAGAAGCAGCGGTAGGCCTCCCCCTTCGCCAGCAGCACCGCGACCTGCTCGCGGTACAGCGGCAGGCGCTCGGACTGGCGGTAGGGCCCGCGCGGACCGCCGACGTCGGGGCCCTCGTCCCACTGCAGACCGAGCCAGTGCAGGGCCTCGAAGATCGCCGCCTCGCTGCCCGCGGTGTAGCGCTCCTGGTCGGTGTCCTCGATGCGCAGGACGAAGGTCCCGCCGGTCTTGCGGGCGAACACGTAGTTGAACAGGGCGATGTACGCCGTGCCCACGTGCGGGTCGCCGGTCGGGCTCGGGGCGATGCGGACCCGCGGCTTCGGACCCTCAGAAATCGCGTTCGAAACCGCGTCAGAACCCTCTCGCATGGCCTTGTGCCTACCACGGCGCCCTCCGGGCCGTTACACTGCGGGCGCGTGAGTGATATGACGACCGAGACCCAGATCTTCAACGCGGTATGGTCGGTGATCCGGCGGCGCTTGCTCGAGCGCGGCGTCGCGGCCACCGAGCTGTGCGAGCAGGTCATCCGCGGCCACGGCAAGCTCGGGCGCGTCGACGGCAAGCTGCGGGCCGGCACCACGGTCCTCGACGAGAACAACGTGATCTTGCCGATGCTCGTGCGCGCCACCTCGCTGGGCATGTCGCTGTACCTCGGCAATCGCAGGGTCGCGTCGTCCAGCGTGCTCGGGGCCGGCAAGCCGGGCGACATCGGCGCTTACGCCGATTCGGAGCTGGTCGACACCGTGCTGCGCAAGCGTGACATCTTTCGCGGCACCATCATCCGCGCCGGCGTCCCGATCCTCGTCATCGCCAGGCCGCTGTACCTCGGTGACCGCCCCGACGAGGCCGGACCCATCGGCATGCTCGAGGCGTTTCAAAACGAGCAGGCATTTTATGAGTCACTCGCCGCGGCCGCCCGCGTCGGCGCCGAGCAGCGCTCCGCCGCCCAGGAAGAGGCCGCCGACGGCATGGAGTCCGTCATCCACTTCCTCGACGACGTCGCCCGCCGTCTGCAGTTGCTCGCCCTCAATGGCAACATTATCGCCTCCCAGGCCGGTGAATATGGACGGGCCTTCCGGGTCGTCTGCCGCGAGCTCGGCACCCTCGCCGACCGGGCCAAGGGCACCGTCTCCGACGTCCGCAAGCTGATGCAGAGCATGGGCCTCGAGACCGGCGAGGCCAGGCACGAGCAGAACGTCGCGGCCGAGGCCGCCGAGCGCGGGACGGAGCGCGACAGCCCGGGCCCCTCGCCGCGCCCGACGGCCCTGCCGACCCGCTCGATGAGCAAGCCCGACGCGCCGGCCCGATTGGCCAAGCCCGAGCGGCCGGAGCGGTCCGAGCGGCCAAACCGGCCTGAACGGGCCGAACCGCTGCAACGGCCCGAACGACCCGGCAAGCTCGACAAACCGGGCGAGCCCCACTAGCAGCGCCTGACCCGGCCCCACCGGCCCCACTCCCACTGGCACCCGGCCGAACGGGCGTAGCGCCGTAAGCCCGGCCACCGTCGCGGGATCGCCTGGCCCAGAGGGCAGGATCTCCGGGCCAGGTCGGTGGTGAGCGCCCGCGGCCAGGGCCGTCGCGGCCAAATTGCCGCCAGCAGGCCGCCAGACCCTGCTTCGCGCCTCCCTGCCGCCGGGCGCCCGGGCACTTTATCCTGTCCTCCGGGCCGTCTCGGTGGTATGCCACGACCCTGACAAGGCCAGCAGCGGCCTATTGTCGAGCATTTGCGAGGTTTTTGACTTGTGTTCTCAAACCCGGACGTGCTAGTTGGAGTCTCAGACGGCGTAGAGTTCGGAGATTGACTGATGGACCAGATCTTCGAGAGCCACTTCGGTGGCAATCAAAGCTCCAACGGCGGCGAAACCGAGGGCTACTGCCCCAAGTGTCGCGCTGACACCACGCACGTAATCCTCGAGAGCTACGGCGACGAAGTTCGCCGCGTCCAGTGCGGAGTTTGTGGCGATATCCACTCATTCAAGCCTCCGCGGGGCCGGGACGAAGAGAGCCCGGAGCCGCTGAGCGTCAGTCGGCGCAAGAGCATGAAAAAACTGTCCTGGCTCGACGGGGTCAACCAGTACGACGTCGAAGACGCCGTCCGGTACAGCCCCAAAACCCAGCTTCAACTGCATCAGATCGTCGTCCACCCCACCTTCGGGGTCGGCTTCGTCAGCGAACTGATGGGTGACAACAAGGTTGAGCTGACCTTCAGTAGCGACCTCCAGCGCACGCTGGTGCACGGCCGGGGCGAGTCGGACGACGAGCGCCGGGGCGAGCGCGTCCAGCCCGACGAGGTCAAGGCCCTGCTCGGCCTCGAGCTCGGGCCGAGCCCGGAGGAGATCGCCGCCCAACGCGAGAAGCGCCACGCCGACGAAGAGGCCGAGTCCGCCCGCAAGAAGGAAGAGAAGCGCCTGGCCGCCGAGCAAGCCCGGGCCGCCGCCGCCGAACGCCGCGAAGAGGAGCGCCTGCGCAAGCAGCAAGAGAAGGACGCCCAGAAGAAGGCCAAGGAGGACGACAAGAAGCGCCGCGAGGAGGAGCGCGAGCACCAGCGCCTGGAGAAGGAGCACGCCCGCGTCGCCGCCAAGCAGGCCAAGGAGGACGAGAAGGTCCGCAAGGAGGAGGAGAAGATCCGCCTCGTCGAGCAAAAGAAGCACGAGGCCGAGCAGAAGCGTCTCGGCGCGATCGCCGCCAAGGACTCCGCCAAGCGCGACGCCGAACTCCGCAAGAAGGAGCTCGAGGCCGAAAAGCAGCGCAAGCTCCACGACAAGGACTCGGAGCGCCGCGCCAAGGACGCCGAGAAGGCGAAGAAGGCCAAGGACGCCGAAAAGGCGAAGAAGGCCAAGGACGCCGAGAAGGCCAAGAAGTCCAAGGACGCCGAGAAGGCCAAGAAGTCCAAGGACGGCGCCCGCGCCAAGGCCGCCAAGAAGCCCGCCGCCAAGAAGCCCGCCGCCAAGAAGCCCGCAAAGGCCGCAAAGAAGCCGGTCAAGGC
>NZ_JACCSO010000781.1 GCF_013812955.1 Nannocystis sp.
CGAGCGCCGCGGGCGGCGGGGCGTCAGGAGGTCGCGGGCCAGTCGCGGCGCAGCGTCGGCGCGGTGGTGGATGCGCGCGATCGCTGGGCCCTGGCCAGCGTCGACGGAGAAGTGATGCAGGCGACGATCGAGCTGCCGGGCGAGTGGCACGCGGAGCACGGCGTGCTGGTGGTCGAGCCCCGGCGCGGGCACAGCCCGGTGACCGCGCGGACCGGGCCGCGGATCGACCGCGGGCCGGGGGTGTTCGCGGTGCTGCCGGTGGCGACGCGCCCGAGACAGGTGGTGGCGACGCAGGTGGCGACGGGGGCATTGACGATCGATGGTCGCATCGAGGAGGCGGCGTGGGCCGAGCGACCGGCGCTGCTGCTGGCCGACAGCCTCGACGGTGAGCCGGATGAGGAGGCGACGGCGATCGTGCCGGGAGCGCTCGGCGAGGACGCGCTGCAAGCGGGCCGTGGTACGACGCTGCGCCTCGCGTGGGACGCGGAGTTCTTGTACGTCGCGGCCAGCCTGCCGGACGCGGACCTGTGGACCGAGTACACGGCGCAGGACGAGCCGCTGTACAAGCAAGAGGCCTTCGAGTGGTTCGTCGCGGGCACGGGCGAGGGCTCGCGCTATCTCGAGTATCAGGTGTCGGCGCGCGGGGTGACCTTCGACGCCCGCTTCCCGCGCTATCGCGCCGGCGACGAGGCCTGGGACTCGAGCTGGCGCACGGCGGTGGCGGTGTGGGGGACGCTCGACGTGGGCGGAGACCGCGACCGCGGATGGTCGGTGGAGGCGGCGATCCCGTGGACGGAGCTGTGCGAGCACACCGAGCTGCGCTGTCCGCCGGCCCCGGGAATGCGGCTGCGGGTCAACGCGTTTCGGCTCGAGCGGCCGGACCGAAAGCGCAGTGACGCGCTGGCCCTGAGCCCGACCCGCGCGCCGGACTTCCACGCGTGGGCCAATGCCGCCGAGCTGGAACTGCAGTGATGCGCGCGCCCGCCAATGCCCCCATACTGTCGCCCGTGACCCGCAGTTCGACCAGGCAAGTGGGCGTGGGCCGGACTCTGGCTGCGACTCTGGCTTTTGGGTCAGCTTGTGCGGCCGGGCCGGCGGGTGAGCGGTCGGCGCGAGGCGGCTCGAATGAGGCGCTGGTCGATGGCGCGACCTCGGCGCCCGCGGTCGCGGGGATCCGGCTCGACGTCGAGGATGTGCAGCTGTCGACCGCGCCGGTGGACCGCTACGGGGCGCCGGTGCAGCACACGTTGACGGCCGCGGAGCAGCTGGTGGTGGACGGCCTGGGCGGCGGGGAGCTGCGCCACGAGCCGGGTCTGAGCCGCGCGGCGCGCGAGCTGGCCCGCACGGCGCCGGATCGCAGCACGATCCCCGGGGCGCTGATCGACGGGGTCATGGCGTGGGTCGGTCTCGTGGATCCTTCGCCGCGGCTCGGTGTGATGGAGCTGCCGGCCGGCGGCGCGCCCTGTGGCGAGCAGGTCAGTGATTCATGTCGTGAGGCGCTGCGCTCGCTGATCGAGGCGACGCGCAAGGGCAACCTCGGAGGCCAGGGCGTGCGCTGGATCGGCGCTGGCGCGGCGACGCTGCCGAACGGGTCGATCCGCGTCATCGTCGCGGTGTCGGAGCGCGGGGTCCAGCTCGACCCGATCGCCAACCAGGTCGCCACGGGCGGGCAGATCAAGCTGCACGGGCGGCTGCTCGGGCGCAGGACCCGACCCTCGATCGAGCTGGTCGACGCGGAGGGCCGGTGGAGCACGCTGCCGGCGCGGGTCAGCAAGAATGAATTCACGGCGGATGTCGTTTGTGACCGCGGTCGCGGCGCCTATCAGGTCGAGGTGCTGGCCGAGGGCGCGTATGGCCCCGAGGTGGTCGCCAACTTCCCGCTGTACTGCGGAGTGAAGGCGCCGCGGGTGCTGCGGGTGGAGATCGAGCGCGTCGACGCGGGGGTCGACGCGGCTGACGTGACGCGCTCCAACTTCGCGGCCCTGAACGCGACGCGCGAGCGCCAGGGGCTGGCGCCGCTGCAGTGGGACAACGGGGCGGCGACGGTGGCGACGGCGCACAGCCTGGACATGCTCAGCAACAACTTCGTCGGTCATGATTCGCCGCGCACCGGTGATGTCGAGAACCGGTTTCGCCGCGCGGGGATCGTCAACTCGGTGCTGCGCGAGAACGTGGCCCGGGGTTACGGGCCGCGGGGGATCCACCAGAGCCTGATGATGAGCCCGGGGCACCGCATCAACATCCTGGCGACGGACGTGACCCACGTCGGCATCGGGGCGGTGATCGGACCGCCGGAGAGTGACAGCGCGGGCGCGCCGCGGCCGGTGTTTCTGACGCAGAACTTCTTCGCCAAGATCGGCGCGGACCTGCCGGCGGACCCGATCGCGGCGCTGCGCGAGCGGGTCGACAGCAGCCGCAAGGCCGCCGGGCTGCCGGCGCTGGTGTGGGACAGCGCGCTGTTCGGGCCGTCGCAGGCGCTCGCCGAGGGCATCGCCGCGGGCAAGAAGGCGGCCGCCGAGGCGACCTACAATCAACAGCTGGAGAAGTTGCCGTACAAGACGGTGCAGCAC
>NZ_JACCSO010000019.1 GCF_013812955.1 Nannocystis sp.
TCGCTGGACCTCCCCGGTATGTACGCGGCAGCCGCCGGGCGCTCACGGGTGCGGTCATGGCAGTGACGCTCGGCGCCATGTCGCCAGCCGGCACCGGCGGTGATGCATCGCGCGTATGCGAGCGCTCCGGCGCCGCGGCCAGGCGACCCGTGGGTCGTGATCTCCGGTATACTCCGCGACGGCGGAGAACGCGCGCCGTCGCGCGATCCATGCCTGCAGGTGCGGTAATGCGGTCATCCAGTCTCTATCTATTGCTCGTATCGCTGGCCACGCAGGGCTGCTTTTATAGCCCGACGGGCAGCGTTCCAATGACCGCGAGCGACAACGGGACCGATGATACGGCGAGCTCGACGGTCCTGACCGCCGGCAGCGAGCCGGGTACCCTCGAGACCGAGGGCGATCCATCGGGCACCGGCGCGACCAGCAGCCCGACCACGACCGATCCCACCGACACCTCGGACCCGAGCGGCACCACCGATGGGCCGGCCGCCTGCGGCGACAGCAAGGTCGACCCCGGGGAGCAGTGCGACGCCGGGGCGATGAACGGCGACGACCAGGCCTGCACCGCCGCGTGCCTCCTCAACGTCTGCGGCGACGGTTTGACGGGCCCGGGCGAGGGCTGCGACGACGGCAACATGTTGCCCGACGACGGCTGCTCCCCGCAGTGCACGGCAGCCGGCTGCGGCGACGGGAGCCAGCAGCCGGGGGAGGCCTGCGACGACGGCAATCAGGTCGACGACGACGGCTGCACCAACGCCTGCACGCTCCCCGCTTGCGGCGATGCGATCGTCCAGGTCGGTGAACAGTGCGACGCCGGCGGCGAGTCGGACGCCTGCAACGCGGACTGCAGCGCCGCGGCGTGCGGCGACGGGACCCTGAACGGGGCCGCGGGCGAGCAGTGCGACGACGGCAACAAGGTCGACACCGACGCATGCGTCGCCTGCAAAACCGCCGTGTGCGGCGACGGCTTCGTGCAGAGCAACGTCGAGGCCTGCGACGACGGCAACCAGGTCGACAGCGAAGTCTGCAGCAACACGTGCGAACTCAAGATTCTGCGGGTCTTCGTCAGCAGCGTGACCAGCACCGGCAACCTCGGCGGCCTCGCCGGCGCCGATGCGGGGTGCACGATGCTGGCAGCGACGGCCGGATTCAAAGGCGCCTGGATGGCCTGGCTCAGCGACGCCGACGTCGGACCCGCGAAGCGCTTCCAGTCCAAGGGCGGCCCGAGACCCTACGTCCGTATCGACGGCAAGGTCATCGCCACGAATTGGGCCGACCTGATCGACGGAAAACTCGCGGTTGCGATCAACATCAACGAAAAGGGCCAGGCCCCCGGCGTGACGGTCGACGTCTGGACCAACACAGGCCCCACCGGCAGCCCCACCGGCAACCAGCACTGCTCGGCCTGGAAGGCCGGGTTCGGCGGAAATGGCCACTTCGGCCGGCGCGACGCCAGCGACGCGCAGTGGACTCAGTCTGCCGACGAGGATTGCAAGAACGCGAAGCACCTCTACTGTTTCCAACAGTAGAGATAAGGCTAATTGATCTTGAAGTTACGAGCACTTGGAGGCGGGCTCAAGCGCGCCTCCACTAGCTCTCCAGCGCATTGAGCGCGCGGGAGCCCGCGCCACGCCGGTCGATGTACCGGCTGGCGGTCTGCAGACTCTTGTGACGGAGGTGCGAGGCGACGGCCGAGACGCCGCCGCCGCCGTCGGCGATGCGGGTCCCGCAGGTCTTGCGGAGCACGTGCGTGCCGTGCCAGGTCAGCTTGCCCTTCTCGACGAGCTGCTCCATCCAGCGCTTGATGTGGTGCTCCTTGTAGTGCTCGCCGCTCTCGGTCGAGAACACGAAGGGCCCACGCCGGTGCCGGATGGCGGTGAGCGCCCCCACGAGCCGCCTCGTCATCCCGACCTCGTCCTCGGTCCGGCCCTTGGGCACGTCGATCGTCCCGCGCACGAGGTTGTGGCGGATCGTCATGCTCGCGCGGGCGAGGTTCAGGTCCGACCACTGCAGCCCGAGGATCTCGCCGCGCCGCAGCCCGCCGTCGATCCCGAGCAGCACCATGGCGACGTACTCGGGCCCGAGCGCCTGGGCGGCGGCGAGCAGCGCTTGCTGATCGGCGTCGTCGTAGGCGATCGGGCTCTTGTGGATCCTCGCCGGGATGTCGAGCTTCACCGGCTCGCGGGCGATGAGCCCCTGCTCGATGGCGACGGTGAACAGGCGACGGAGCGACTTCAGCACCTCGGTCATGGTGCTCCTGGCCTTCGTCGACAGCGACGCCTTGAGCGCCGTGAGGTCCGCGGGCTTCACCTCGTCGAGCCGCCGCTTGCCGAGCACCGGGAGCAAATAGAGGCGCAGATGAATGTCGTAGTTCATCAGGGTGTTCTTGCCGAGGCGGTTGGCCTTGCACAGGTCCATGAAGAGGACCGCGAAGACCTCGAAGGTCGGCGCGAGCGGCTTCTCGGGCTCCGGCTCGGGGGCGAGCAGCTGCACGAGCATCTCCTGCTCGAGCGAGCGGGCCCACCGCTCCGCGTTAGACTTGCCCGCGACCGGGGCCTTGACGCGCTTGCGCAAGGTCCGGCCGTTGGGCCCAGTGACGATGATGTCGGCTTCAAACTCATTCTTCGTTCCCTTCCACGGGCGCAGCTTGATCATGGGAGACCTCCTGCGCTCGCCTTGTTCGCCGAGAGCCATTGTGCGATGATCCGCCGGTCGAAGCGAAGGCTGCGTCCGATGCGAAAGGCGCCGGGGATCTGGCCGCGGGCGACCCGCGAGTAGACGGCGCTACTGCTCGTGGCGAGCAGTACAGCGAGGTCTTGCACCGTGAGCACCGGCGGCGGCAAGTCGAGCTCGCTGCGCGACCTCACGTCTTCCTTGACAACGTTCTCGGGGATCGCCCGCTGGCTGTCTTTTGGGACATGTCGTCTCCCCACAGGCACTATGTAAGGATAGGTTTTCGCCATGGTCGCCTCCTCCCAGTTCGAACTTCGAGCAGCGCTCGCGGCCGCAGACCCACAGCCCGCGGTCGACGCCTCGCCAGCACGCGAACAGCGGGCGGTGCTCGCCTGCCATGACCCACCCGTTCACCCACGCCGACGCTGCCGGGCGGCTCCGTACAGCTGCCAGCGCGATCAGCTGACCTTGTGTCCCAGCCAGTCGTAGAACGTCGTGCGAGTGAAACGCCAGGTATTGCCGAGCTTGCGCGCGCCGGGCACCTCGCCGGCCCTGAGCAAGCTGTAGAGCGTGTTGCGTGACAGGCCCGTGAGCGGCAGCGCCTGGCTGAAGGAGAGGGTCAACGCCTCGCTCGACCCGGACGCCGGTGCCTCCACCTTCATCGCGTACCTCCCCCGCTGCCGCGGATGAGGCCGAAGACAGCGGCACCGATGAGACCGGCGCCGATGAAGTAGGCCGTCTCACGGTGGCGCGGCTCATCGATGTATCGGGCACCGACGCCCACCGTGGCCGCGCCGACAAGGCCGAGCCCGGCATACGCCGCGGGATGGCCTCCCAGAAGCATCGGCAACACCGAGCCGCCGAACATGGTGCCGCTGAAGGTCGTGGCGTGCCGCCAGCCGGAAGTCTCCGGGCTCGTCGGTCGCCAACCAGAATTCTCCGGGCGCGTCGCCGAGCTCTCGCTTCGCGGCATCACGGGATCGGCGTCATCGAGGCGGTCTTCCTTGATGCCGACGACCTCCAGCACGTGGTCGAGCCCGACGGCGAGGCGCACCACGGTCTCCACGTGGGGTCGCGGCTCCGGATCGGCCAGCAGCTCATGAACATGTCCGCGGGAAATGCCCGACCGCCTCGCCAGCTCCTGCTTGCTCATGTCCATGCCGACCCGCACTGCCTCGATCAGGGCGAGCACGTCGCGCGGCAGGTTGCCCTTCGTCCCCCGGATCTTGCAGCCGGACAGCGAGAGCTTCAGCAGCCACGTCTCAAGCGGCTGCCGGAGCACCGCCTTGATCGCCCGCTGATCAATGACATCGAACTCGACCGGAGCACCCGCCACGGTGCTGCGGACATATCCCATCAGTTGTTGTATCTCGCCACTGCAATTCATCACGATCGCCTCCATCTTCAGGCTACCAGCGCGGTGCAGGCTTGTCATCACCGCAATTTGCCGTTCTGACTGACTTTTGCCGATAAATTCGCGCATCCTCGATAAACGGCGCGCGTCAGCGCTCCAATCGGCGCGGCATCGCTATCTGGGAGGAAATCATCTGCTTGATTTCGCCACTCCGGCAAGTCTACGTCAAACGAGATCTGCTCGCCCCGGCTTCCCTCCTCGGTGTAAGCTGCGTGACGACGATGCTAGAGGTACAGCGGCGGCTACGCGAACTCCTCGGTCTCCCGAAAGACTTCGATGCCTTCGGCGGGCTGGCCCTGCAGTGGCTCGCGCGCCGATCGCAGCGTGTCACCCTCGCCTGGGAGACCGGCGGACCGCGCCACTTCCTGGTCCACCCCCATCACCAGGCGGTCATCGAGCCCGAGGGCACCACGATGGCCTTGCGCTACACCTGGCCCCACGGTGGAGGCCGCATCCTCGCGCGAGGATCGAGTGAGAGCCTGAAGGCTCGCCTCACGCAAGTGCTCCAGTCGGGTGGCCCATACGGGGGACCGGAGTCGGAACAGCCACGCGCGGGGCGGCGCTTGGTCATCACCGGCTGGGAAGGACCGACGCTGACCGACAAGGCATGGACGTGCTGCTATGGCGCGGGCTATGAGGCCCGTGTACGCCCAATTGAGGGCCAGCACTGCCTGATCCTGGTCAGCCCAGAGGGGTCGTTCCGCCTCGAGCACTTCGGCCTGCACCTGAACCTGGCGGGCTTGACCCACTTCTATCAGGGCGCCGATGATGCCTTCGAGCCCGACTTCCGCGATGCGAGCCGACCGTGGCACGTACGGATCCGCGGGGTACCGCAACGCATCCTGTACACGGCGCTGCCCGGCCTCGCCGGCTTTGCCCAGACCGAGGTGGGCGAGGTGTATCTGTGCCTCCTCGGAATAAACGACTTCGCCCTCGTGCTTGTCGCTCCGGATGAGGAGCCGAGGTGCCTCGTGCGCGGCGGGGTCACGGAGGTCAACGGCTGGGAGCTTCTCCCGGGGGAAGCGCTCGCCGTTCTTGAAGGCCCGCCGGCTCGGTTCGATCCGAACAGCATCGCAGCGTCGCTCGACGAGCTCGTACAGCTGGCGCCGCCCATTCGCGAGCACCTGATCGCGCTCTCCCGGGCCGCATCCCGGGTGCCAGGTACGCGCGAAGTCCGGCGGCTGCTATGGGCGGTGAGCCTCGCCCACGAGAAGGGACGTCGGGAGAACTTTCATGACTCTGACGAGGCGATCTTCGAGCACCTCGTCGAGCATCACTTCCTCGACAAGGCGCCGCAGGAGCGCGCCCGCAGGAGCGCGCTCCAGTGGCTCGTCGACCACACGCCGTTGGTCCGCCAGTCATTCTCCCAGCGCCGACGCCTGTGGACGATTCACCTCGAATGGTTCAGCAAGCCGACACGTGAATGCATCGAGGCCATGGCCGCCTGTCAGGCGCGGCTTCAAGGCCCGGCCGAATCCACGTAGCGGCGACGACTACTCGTCCACCTTCGCCGCGCGGGACCGACGGCGGTGTAGACGTTGCCACTCCGACGTGATCACCGAGCAGACCACGCGCGTGCGGCTGCAGCCATGCATGGCCGCCAGCTCGATGAGGTGCGCCTCGACGTCCGCCGGCAAGCGGAAGTGGTTGGAGCGCGCCTTGGGCTTCTTCGTGCCAGGGGTCGGCAGGGCGTAGCTGTCCACCGGCGCCGGCTTCGGCCGCCGAGGCCTGGCCGGTGCCCGCCGAGGCACCTCGGCCGATTGCGGATCCGTCATTCGTGACGCTGTTGCGACTACAGGCGCGGGTGCCGGTTCGGGCTGCGAGCCGGGTGCAGGCGCGGGCGCTGGTCGGGGTGCTTCGGTGGGCGCTGGTTCGGCGGCGACCTGGAGCTTGGCCTCGTGCAGCAACTCGACGGCCCGCGGCGAGGGGCCCGGTGGCTGGCGAGACCCGGCGAAAGCGACCATGCCGTACTGCGGCCCGCTGCTTTTTGGTTTACGCGTCGTCACGTCAGATCTTCCCGTCCAGGCCCTGCGAGATCAGGATCTCCGAGCACAGTTGTTGGATCGCGTGGTCGCCCTGGGTACCGCGGCCGTAGGGCACCTCCCACACCGGCTTGAAGTACTCGGCCGCCTTGGCGATGGCCGCCGAGGTCGGAACCGGATCGTCGCGCAGCTTGGCCTGCGGGATCTGACGGGCCGCGCCGCGAAGGCCCTCGAGCGCGCGCTTGCCGATCAAGTCGCAGCGGTTGAGCACCAGCAGGATCGCGCCCTTGGCCTTGCAGAGGCTGTCGTGGATGTTGCCGAGGTTCTCCATCGCCAGGCGCCCGTCGAGCGGGACCACCCAGAGGTCGGCGGTGACCTCATCGACCACCTCGACCGCCGGCGGGCAGTCGACGATGAGCAGGTCGATGTTCTCGATGTTCTTCGGCAGCTTCATCGGGCTGAAGAGGACCTGAAGGTAGTCGTTGACCTTGAAGAACAGGCCGTCGTGGACCCGGCAGTCGCCATTGGCCAGCCAGCGACAAACGTCGCCCTGGCGGTCGAGGCAGACGACCATGGTGCGAATGCGCCGCGCAGAAGCGAACAGTGCGAGGTGAACGGAAAGGGTGGTTTTGCCGATGCCGCCCTTGTTGTTGTAGAAAACGACCGTGTGCATGTGAGCCAGCTTGAGGCGTAGCCCAAAGCAGCGCCACGGATTGGTGGCACGCCTTGGCACCCCTTGGCACTGCTTCGACTTGAGATTTCTGGCGCATTTGCCAATTCGTATTATGTGCATAATAGCGCAGCGCTGGTATCAGGGATCGCCATCGCGCATACGAAAGAGGCGATACGCGGAATCGCGTATCGTGGCTCGCACCGATTCACTCGCCCGTCACGGCGCACGCGTGGCGTCGATCGGCAAGCCCGTTTGCGCGGCGAGATCGCTGGCGACGCCGCTGCCCGCGTGGCAGCGCGAGCGGCGGCTGGCGGGAGCTTTCCGCC
>NZ_JACCSO010000026.1 GCF_013812955.1 Nannocystis sp.
GGCCCCTCGCGCACCCTCTCGCTCGCCACGCTCGCCGCCGCAGCGGCCCTGCTCCTGGTCTTCGCGCCCGACCTGCTCGCCGTCGTCACCGCGCAGCTCCCCCTCTGGTGCTGGGCCCTCGTGCTGCTCCTCGGCTACCTGGTCGCCCGGCAGCTCGTACGCCCGCGCGCCGCCGCGCGCTCGGTCCACCACTGGCGATGATGCATCGAGGACCCCACGCGACCGCCCGTCTCAGCGCCGATCCACGGCCCACCCGATGACGCTACCCTCCCGCAGCCACCGCCATGGAAGACGTTCTCACGAGCTCACAACGGGTCCCCCGCGACGCCCTACGCGGACTGATGAGCCGCGATGACGGCCCCGCCCTCACGCGTCTGCTCGCCTCGCTCGCCGTCTTCACCGCCTCGGCGGTGGCGACCGCGTCCCTGGCGGCGGCCGGCGAGGCGCTGTGGGTCGCCCCGGCGATCGCCGGCGGCCTCGCCTACGTCACCTTCTTCCCGGCCCTGCACGAGGCCGGCCACGGCACCGCCTTCGCATCCCCGGGCCTCAACCGCGCCACCGCCTGGTTCTGCGCCTTCATGATGCTGGAGGGCCCGAGCTTCTTCCGCGAGTTCCACTGGGAGCACCACCGCCAGACCCAGGACCGCGCCCACGACCCCGAGATCTCGGCCGCACCCGCGCTGCTCGACGGCTGGCCGACCAACATCATCACCTACCTGATGCTGGCCACCGGACAGCTGCTGTGGACCGGCAAGCTGATGTTCACCCTCGCCTCCGCGCTGCTCCCGACGGCGATGCTGCGCCGCGTCTTCCCCTACATCCGCGCCGCCCAGGCCCCCCAGGTCGCCCGCGAGTGCCGCCTGGTCCTCGCCCTCCTGGTCGCCCTGGTCACCCTCGGCCTCGCCTTCATACCTGGCTTTTGGGCCATCCTGACGATCTGGCCGATCGGACACGTATTCCTCGGCCTCTATCTCATGCCCGAGCACACCGGCCTCCCCCACGACGGCTCCCAGCTCCATCGCACCCGCACCATCCGCTCGAATGCGTGGCTGCGCTGGTGCATGTGGAACATGCCCTACCACGCCGAACATCACGCCTACCCCGGCGTGCCGTTTCACGCGCTGCCGCGGCTGCATCAGCTGCTCGGCGACGAGGTCGAGCATCAGGTGCCCGGGTATTTCGCATTCCACGCCGAGGCCATCCGTCGAGCGCTCGGTATTCGACGCTGACATTGCTCGTGCGCGCACAGGCAAGGCCAGCCGTGAATGTGCTTGGTGGCTCGGCTGATGCTGAATGTTTTCAGTCCATGGGTCATGGACGCGCGATATTTAAACGCGTCGTAGAGGGCGTTGTGAGTGAGCGTCATCGCGGCTACGCCTTTACCAGACCCGGTACACGCTGCTCGAGGTCACCGAGGATGTCTTCGATCTGGGCGAGGGCGGAGCGGAGGTCGTCCGCGATCTCCTGGGCGAGGATGTGGGGGTCGGGTGAACTCGCCGCGGGGCGCCGTCACGCGGAGGACGGGACAGAGAACTCGCCCGCGGCGAGTGCAGTCCTGATCTCCTCGAAGGACCTGCCTGCCGCGATCTGGCTCGCCACCCATCGGGCCTGGGCGGGAGCGTGGTCCGCCCAGAAGCTGTGTTTACCCGGCTTCAGCCCGTAATACACGGTGGGCAAGGGTAAAAGACCAGCTTTCGCCCACCGCTGCACAGTCGCTCGAGACACCCCGGCGGCATCCGCGACCTGCTTTGTGTCGACCTTGGGAGCCTCGCTCACGGGGGGCGGAGTGTAACCGCACCGCCTTGTGTTGCGTGATGCGGCTAATTGCAGTTAATTGCGGCTTATGAGCTCAGACCCCCGCCGGCCCCCTCCCACTCCTCCTGTCCCCACGGACCTCCAGGGCACCCGCATCGAGGTCGGGTTGAGGAACGACCAACGTCTCTCGCTGCTACTCCCCCACGGGCACCCGCTCGGCGGGGGGACGTGCGAGTGCGAGGCGCCAACGGCGACGTTGACGGCCGGGCGCTGCAAGCTGCTGAGGGAGCGAGTGTTCAGCAGCGTGGAGGAGTTGCTGGGGTGTCTGTTCGGCGACCCCGAGCCCCAGGAGAGGCGAGCGGGCGAGGACCTGGCTGGCGAGATCGACGTCAACCTGGACGACGACCTCGACCTTCCAGTTCCGGCCCCGGACCCGAGCGACACGATCCCCGAGGGGATGGAATACCTCGGCTCCTATCGCTCAATCCGGGCCTATTTGCGGGCGATGCTCGAGCCCGAGGTGACGCCCGGCTGCGCCTGGATCCTGGACCTCCTGGACTACCAGGCCGTCCAGCGCCGGTGGGAGAGCGACGGCAGCCGCCTCGTGATCGAGCGAGGCCACGTGTACCGGCTCGCGGCGAGCGGGTCCGAGGGCGATCCTCCCGGGCCGTGGATGCCGACGCGGGGGGAGTGAGCCGGGCGCCCGGCCCACCATCCGTACGACCTCGGGGCCGACGCGGCCGGCGGCACCATCGTCGCCGGCTCGGCGGACCCTGGCTGTCGCAGAAGGCACTGGCCGAGCTGTTCGGGGTGAAGGTGCCGGCCATCAACAAGCACCTGAAAGACATCTTTGGTTCCGGCGAGTTGGTGGAGAGTTCAGTGGTTTCCATTTTGGAAATAACTGCCTCCGACCATAAGGCCTACCAAACCCGCTACTACAACCTCGATGCCATCATTGCGGTCGGCTACCGGGTGAACAGCTACCAGGCCACGTAGTTCCGCATCTGGGCCACGAAGACGCTGCGCATCCGGGAGATCCGGGCGAGCGAGCGATGGTTCTATCAGAAGATCACGGACATCTATGCGAGGCGATCGCCTGCGAACACGAGAACGCGGTCGCCGGTCGCTTCCGCGGCGCGATCGACTGCGGTGGCGGCGAGCTGGGCGTCGATCCGCGGGAGCATCGCTTCTCCCCCTGACGCGACTTCTTGGCGACGATCGGCGATGATGCCCCGCGTGCACCGTTCACTCGTCTCCCTGATGTTAGTCGCGGCGTGCACCACACCTAAAACCGGCACGACCCCCGAGGCCGCACCGACGCCGGTCGAATCGACGCCGACCGGGCCCACGAATTCGGGGCCGACGAGCTCAGAGCCGACCAGGCTCGCGCGTGAGGAGATCGCCCCGGGTTTCGCGGCGGTCGTCTACCATCATTCTTTAGGTGCATTTCCTGCTGCAGATCGCCATGCCCGCGGCCGCCGCGAAGAGACCGTAGGCCGCGCACGCATCTCCCGCCAGGCGCGGAGCGGCGGGCGCCAGACGGCGGTGGCGGGGCCGCTCGATCGACCGTTCGCGCTGGTGAGGGCGCGAGCGGCGAGCGCCGTCGAGGCCGGTGGGCCCGCACATTGATAAAGACCGGCGCTATCCTTCCTGTCGGCTGCGGCCGGCTGAATGATGTTCGTGGCGGCCCCTGTCGCCCTCGGAGCGAGCGTAGGACCCTGCCGCCGGCCCCGCCCGGCTTGACCGGGCCCCGAACGCCCACATCCTCCGGGCACAATCGGCCCCGGCCAGAATATCGGCGCACAAGGATATCGCATCATGTCCAATCATATCACCACGATCTTGGCCGGAGCGCTGTTGGCGATTCCGCTCGCCAACTATCTGCAGTGCAGCCGCCGCCCGGCGAGCCCGGCGAGCCCGGCCAAGCAGGCGAGCGCGCCGCAGACCCCGAGCGCGGCGCAGATGGCGAGCGTGCCACAAACGCCGAGCGTGGCGGCCATCGACTTCACGGCACCCGGGCCGGTCTCCGCGCAGTCGACGGAGAAGCTGGAGGAGCTGGGCAAGCGGGTGTTCTTCGACAACATCTCGGTGCCGAAGCGCATGTCCTGCGCCACCTGCCATAACCCGGCCGCCGGCTGGACCTTCAAAAATTCCGGCGTCAACCTGCATCAAGTGGCGGTGCCGGGCGCAGACCCCCACGAGGCCGGCTCGATCAAGCCGCCCAGCAACGCCTATGCGAGCAAGACGGGCCGGTTCCGGACCTGTGATGTGGCCCCCCTGAATTTCTGCGGCGGCAACTTCTGGAACGGCCGGGCCGAGGGCAATCCGACGCCGCTGTTTCCGGGGGCGACCGACAACGTCGGCGCCGAGGTGTTCGACAACGCCCAGGCCCTGAAGCCCGTCTACGAGCGATTCCTCGGACCGACCGCCGATCAGGCGCTGAACCCGTTCCCGAACACCGCCGAGCAAAACATCGAGGAGCGGCAAGTCTGTCGCCACGTCGAGTCGTCCAAGTACGCCAAGCTCTTCACCATCGCCTGGGGTGAGCCGATCAACTGCAAGGACGAGCCTTATGGCGGCCAGGGCTTCAAGGCCTTCGAGGTCAACTTCAGGCGGCTCGCGGTGGCCCTCTCGGCCTGGCAGGACTCGAAAGAGGTCAACTCGTTCAGCGCCAAACGCGACATCGCGCTCGCGACCGACAAGGACGGCAAGTTCCCGCTCGATGGTTTGACGGCCCAGGAGAACCGCGGTCACGACCTCTTCTACGCGACTTTTAATAATCCGGTGACGATCGGCGGCGTGCCGAAATTCGCCAACTGCACGCTCTGCCACAGCGACAATCCCCTCACCGACGACGGCACGGAGAAGCTCCAGCTCTACTCCGACGATTCCTACCACAACATCGGCGTGCCGGCCAACCCCGAGATCGTCGGCTTCCCGGTGCTGAACCTGGGCCTCGAGGGCCACACAGGCGATACCAGGCACCGCGGCGCCCAAAAGACCCCCACCCTGCGCAACGTCGACAAGCGCCCCGGCAAGGGCTTCAAGAAGGCGTACACCCACAACGGGTGGTTCAAGAGCCTCGAGAGCCTCGTCCACTTTTATAACACCGCGTTTATCGACGGAGAGACCGCCAAAGCCTTCGGCCTGACGCGCTGCGCGCCCACGGCCAACTGGACCGCGAAGGCGGCCCTGGCGGCCAACTGCTGGCCTGTCCCGGAGCACGTCGAGAACTCAGCGATCCCCTTCCTGGTCGGCGACCTCAAGCTGACCGCCGAGGACGAGGCCGCGATCGTCGCCTACCTGAAGACCTTCACGGACACGCAAACCCCCACGCAGCCGAAGCCCTACAAACCGTGAACCGCTGCCCCTGGGGCCACCCGGCCCCGGGGTTGCACGACTTCATCGACCTGGTCTGATGCTCTGCCGCCGCGCCGGGCCGGCGTCGCGCACGAACGAGGCGGTCCACGCGGGGCGCTTCATCTGGCCCTGCTCCAGCATCTGCGCCCACTCCTCGTCGGTCTTGCGCTGGAACTTCTCGGTCACCACCGAATAATAGCTGGAGACCGGCCCGACATACGCCTTCACGCCCGAGCAATCCTCGAGCGTGAACACCATCAACATCGGCCGCCCGGTCGCCACGTGCAGCACCGATCCCGTGGGATTACCCGCTTCATCGGTCGGGGCGGTGTGCACATCGGCGATGGTCGGCGTGAACTCGGCGATCTTCTGGGGATTGTAGAACAGGCGCCCATACCACCCGTCGTACTGGACCTGGCCGCAGCCGACCATCTCCATCTCGATCGCCGCTTTCAAAAAATCCGACTCCGCCTTGCCGAGCTTGGTCCCCGCCAGCTCCTTGCGCGCGATGCCCTCCAGCATGCTCGCGCTCGCGCTCAGCTCGGCGAAGAACTGCCCGGCCATCGGCATGCTCATGGCGCTCGCGCCCAGCTCCTTGAGCGTCGCCGTACCGAGCTTCCCCAGCTTCGCCAGTCGCGCGTAGAACTTCGGGACCGGCTCGACGTACGCGTCCGGATACTCGCACGAGACAGACATTGAATACGACTGCTTGACGTAGAGCAGGGTGTCGTGGCGCAGCTCCGCCCACGCCGCGGCCTGGGTATTGAGGCCCTTGTCGGCCCACGCCGCCGTGCGCATCGCCTCCGGCCAGCGCTCGAAGTCGCTGCGGTCGTTCAGCGCGCGGATCGCCGCCAGCCACCCGTGATATAAATTTGCGTCCCAGAACGACGGCGGATGCGCGTCGACCAAAAACCGCATCTCGTGCAGCACCCCCTGATACCCGTACTGGTCGATCTCCGGCCTTAAATAGCGGGCCGCGGCGTTGTTGCCGAGCACGAATTGCACGTCGAGCTCGCTCGGCAGCATTCGCGTCGCCTTCTTCCCGGTCCGCAGGTCCTGGATCCGGTCATACGTGACATTGTTGAGGATGTGCGAATCCAGGGTGAAGCGCTGCCCCATCAGCAGATACACCCGCGCCAGCGCCACCTGCGGGTCGGTCGGATCGCTCGAGATCACCTGGGACATGATGCGCTGCGAGCCATACGCCTTGCGCATCAGCGCGCCGAACAGCTGCTCGTCGCTCGCCTTCGCCAGCTCGGCCGCGCTGTGGATCCCCGCGTCGTCCATGAACTTGCCCATCTCGCTCGGCGTCATGCTGTCGTGCTCGCCGACCAGCAGCCCGAGCACCTCGTCGATCTGCGTCCAGTCGACCTCCGCCCCGCTCGCCTTCAGCAACAGGTTGGCGAGCAGCGCCGCCTCGAGCCCGCGCCGGTTGAACGTCGACTTGCGCGCGCGGTCGAAGGTCACCATCGCCAGCTCCGTGCGCCCCAGCCACATCATCGCCCGGAAGTACTGCTGCAGCGTCGGATCGTCCGCGTAGTGCCCGCGGGGCCGCATCTGTGACATATCGTGGGTCCCCGTCACCCCGAACAGCGACAGCTCGGCCGGCTGCAGCGCCGCGGCGGCCGCCAGGATCTCCGTCACCTTCGCCTGGGCCGCGGCGTCGCCGCTGACCACCGCGACCTTCGAGCCGCCGAGCAGCGATCGGGCGACCGCGAGATAGACGTCCAGGTCGAGGCTCGCCGGGCGCAGTCCGGCAGGCAACCCCGCCAGGTCCTTCGTGAGCTGCTGGTGCATCGCCGCCAGCAAACGTTCGCTCGCCGGTATCAGCACCTGGACCTCGAAGTCCAGCAGCATGCTGTCATAGCTCTGGTGCAGCGCGTACAGCAGGCTGTCGGCCGTGATCAGCACCGGCAAGTGTTTGGTATAGATGTCGAGGTAGCTGGTGGCAAAGGTCTCCACCCGCGAGTTACCGACCGCGACGAAGCCGTTGCTCGCCAGCGCTTTTTCGTGCTCCTCCGTCAGCTGCGCGTACGTGGCGATCTGCGGCAAGAACTTGGCTTTTTTCGGCTTGTAGCTGATCGCCGCGAGATACTTCGGCTCCGGATACATCGCCGCGAGGCCGTCCGGCTCGAGCTCGCACGCCTGGTCCTGCACCGGCTTGTACACGTCGGCGAGCCACGCATCCGGCGGCCCCGGATCCACCTCCAGCGCGGGGACCTCCGCGGCGCCGAGGTCCTGCGGCTCCGGCCCCTCCACGACCTTGCAGCCCAGCGCGACGCCGAGAGAAACGACCACAAACCACAGGCGCTGCATCCAGCCAGCGTACACGACCCGCACGGTCACGGCGCAGACCCGGCCTTCGGGATCGCTGCTTTTTCGCGCGGCTGAGGCCGCCAACCCCCGCGCACAGTCGTTTTGACAACGCCGCCAGCCTGACCGACGCTGCCGTCATGGCTCGAATGCGGTGGATCGGTGTCGGCGCGCTCCTCTCTCTCCCGGCCGCGCAGGCGCAGGCGGCCCCCTGCGACTGCGACCACGTGCTCGAGCTCGATCAGCAGATCGTCGACGCGGGCGCGCTCGGGGTGGCCGCCGGCGACACCGTGTGCGTGCGCGGCGGCCCGCGGCCGTTCCTGCGCCTGCAGAACTTCAAGGGCGAGCAGGGCAAGACCATCGAGATCCGCAACTGCGAGGGCCAGGTCGACATCGACAACGACGACAAGGGCTACGGCCTGACGATCGACCGCTCGAACTTCGTGCATTTGACGGGCACCGGCGACCGGGCCTTCGAGTATGGATTCAAGGTCCGGGCCGCGCGCACGGGGCCGGAGTACTCGGCGAGCTCGGTGGCGATCGGAGACCTGAGCAGCGACATCGAGGTCGACCACGTCGAGGCATACGACTCGGGCTTCGCGGGCTTCATCGTCAAGACCGACCCGCGCTGCGACGGCTCGGCGAACCTCGGCAAGTTCGTGATGTACAACAGCGCGCTGCATCACCTGTACATTCATGACACCCACGGGGAGGGCATCTACTTCGGCAGCACCGGCTACGGCGGGCGCGAATACACCTGCGACGGCCAGAAGGTGCTGCTCTACCCGCACGAGCATCACGGCGCGCAGCTCCACGACATCCTGATCGAGAACACCGGCTGGGACGGCGCGCAGATCGGCGTCACGCCCAAGGACTGCGCCTTCTACCGCAACGTCATCAAAAACGTCGGCCTCGCGGGCGAGCTGTACCAGCAGCAGGGCCTGCAGATCGGCGGGGCCTCGACCTGCAGCGTGTGGGGCAACGTATTGATGGACGGACCGACCAACGGCCTCTTCATCCTCGGCACCGACGACACCGACATCTATAATAATTTGATCGTCAACTTCAAGGGCAGCGCGATCTACATCAATGACCAGAAGCAGCCGCTGGACGCCCGCAACCGGGTCGCGTTCAATACCATGGTGCAGTCGGGCGGCAAGGGCCTGACCGTGTTCGGCGCCAGCCTCGGCCCCGGTTATGCCTACAGCAACGTGGCCGTCGGCGCCGGCGCGGCGGCGTTCGGCATCGGCAACGACGTCAAGGACTTCCCGCAGCTGGCCAACGTCAGCGCGGACAGTCCCGACGGGCTCGGCTTCGTCGACCCCGCGGCGAGGGACTTCCACCTGCTCGAGACCTCCATGCTGCGCGATGTCGGCGTGCCCGCGCCCGACCTGGCGATCGCCGACGACCTCGACGGCGCACCACGCAGCGACGGTACGCCCGACGTCGGCGCATTCGAGTTCAACCTCGAGGCGGACACCACCGGCGGCGAGACCACCAGCGCCGAGACCGGCGCCGATACCGTCAGCACGACCGGCCCCGAGACCACCAGCGACGCCACCGGCGGCCCCTCGACGGCGACCGGCGGCCCCTCGACGGCGACCAGCGGCGACGCCCCGACCGGCGGCGAAACAACCGACAGCGCCGACCCGACCGGGCCCGCTGCAAATACCACCAGCGTCGACCCGACCGAAACATCGAGCGCCAGCGCGACCGACACCGGCGGCGAACAGAGCGACAGCGGCTGCGGCTGCAACAGCCCCGGGACGAGCGCCCCAGTGGCGCTCACCCTGCTCGTCCTGCTACGCCGTCGCCGCCGCGACCAGCCCGATTGAGCAGCCCGCGATGATACGCGCTGATACGCGCTGATACGCGCTGATACGCGTCGGTTCAGTTCGACGTGAACAGCTCATATAGCGCGTAGCCCACCGCCGTGAGGATCGCCCCCACTTTGGGCACGACCGCGCCCCAGGTCGAGGCGTCGTGGGCCTCGTCCGCCTCGGCGGCCGCGAGCACGCCCGTGCCGAACCCCGACTTCGCGGGCAGCGCTGGCTCCGGCGGCTTCACGGTCGTCATCGGCCTGGCCCGCTTCACCGGCCTGTCCCGCACCACTCTCGCTGCTCGTGTCACCCGCGCCACCCTGTCATCATACGGGAGGACCCGGGAAGCGGGCAAGACCCACTTCCCGGCCCCCGGGCGTGGCGTGCGGGCCAGCCATGATTGCGCGTCTTCAGTCGAGCGAGAACGCGGCCGCGAAGGCCGCGGCGAGCTCGGAGCCCCGTGTCCCGGGCGAGGAGCCGTCGGCATAGCTGGAGTTGACGGTCAGCGCGAGATAGTGGCCGTACGGGAGCTTATAGGTCGACGCGCGGTAGATGTCGTCCGTACCGGCGATCGGCTGCGTGCCGTGCTTGCGGAGGATCGCCACGCCGCTCGCGTCGAGCACGGGATCGCCGAAGGGCGCCGACGCGCGGCGCACGGCGTACCATCCCATCCCGCTCCCGCCCTCGAGGATCGTTCGGTGCTCGGGCGTGATCAGCCCTCCGTGATAGGCGTGGAGAAGCGCGCCGAGGTCGTCCGCCGAGCTGTAGTAGCCGCCGGTGGTCGAGCAATAGCCCGGGTTGGCCGTGAACGAATTGTAGGTCGACCCGTCACCGTCGCGCTCGTCGCGGTAGGCCCAGGCGATCCGGGCCTTCCAGTCGGCGCCGAAGGTCGCGGGATCGCAGTCGGTCGCCGGCATCTCGCCGGGCACGGCGGAGAACACGAAGGATTCCAGGTGGTCTCGCGTGAGCACCGCGGCCGCGCGCAGGTAAGCGTCGTCGAAGTCCGCGTCGCAGCGGTCCGCGTGGTCCCGCTCCACCGTTCGCAGCGCGTCCGGGTCGAGCAGCGCCCCGATGAGCACGAAGAGCAGCCGGTAGTTGATATTGGCGTATCCGCGGGGGTTGTCGGCGAGATCGGCGGTCGCGCTGTCGTGCGCGAGGCTCTCGATGATGTCGTCGACCCCGCGGTCGCGCT
Organism: Nannocystis sp.; assembly: GCF_013812955.1. Classification (GTDB taxonomy): domain Bacteria; phylum Myxococcota_A; class Polyangia; order Nannocystales; family Nannocystaceae; genus Nannocystis. The sequence goes on from NZ_JACCSO010000026.1 coordinate 10,441, forward strand.
CCGCCCCGACGAGGCGCGAGGTGTGCAGGAGGAGCTGACCGATCGTGACCTCGCGCAGGCCGTTGTCGGTGTCGTGGCGCGATTGCCAGCGCGTCGGAAGCAGGGCGAAGAACGGGACGTTCAACAGCTGGCGGAGGGTGTAGCGCTGCTCGGGCGGCAGATCCGCGACGACGCGCTCATACGCGCGCACGAGGCCGACCGCGGCGAGCAGCTTGGTCACGCTGCCGATGTTGGAGGGCGTGCGGGTGGTGAAGGGGATGGCCGCGCCGCCGGGTGCGTCCGCGCCGGCGACTGCGAACCCGCCGCGGCCCTCGGCCACGACCCGCGATGCGGCAGGGCGACCCGCCTGGATCAGCGTCCACGCATAGCCCCGCGCGCCGGCAGCCGTGAGGGCCGCGTCGACCTCGGCCGTGAAGCGCGCGGCGTCGAATCGAAACCCCGTAGCCACGTCATCGTGGTAATCGCCGACGATCCCTGCGATCGGGAACGCTGCGAGGTCGCAGAAGACGCGCCCCGCGATCACCACGCGCGTCGCCTCGGGGTCCGCGTCGAGGCACGAGGTGGACTCCTCTAACCCGGCCGGCGGGGTGAGCCCGCGGTCACCGACCGTACAGACATCCGCGCAGCCCCGGTCGGCCGCGAGGGCGAAGGCCGCGGCGCCGAGGGCCGCCGCCAGATGGACACGCGCACGCCACACCGCGGCGAGGATATCCGCGATGGGCCCGGCCGACAACGGGCCAAATCACGAGCGAGGTCGCGCCGCGAGATATTGGCGCGGCCAGGTCACCCCGGGCCCCACATAGCCCTGCTCGAGGGCCGCGCGCAGCGTGAAGTGCGGGTCGAGCAGATGCGGCCTGGCCAGCGCGCATAGGTCCGCGCGTCCCGACGCGACGATGGTATTGACCTGGTCCCAGTCCTGGATGTTGCCGACCGCGACCGTGGCGATGTGCAGCTCATTGCGGATCTGGTCGCTCAGATGGGTCTGGAACATCCGCCCATAGACCGGCCGCGCTTCGAGCACGGTCTGCCCCGCCGAGACATCGATCAGGTCACAGCCCGCGCTCTTGAGCATGCCTGCGATCTCGACCGCGTCATCACCCGTGAGTCCGCCCGCCAGCCAGTCCGTGGCCGAGATCCGGACCGACATCGGCCGCGCTTGCGGCCAGGCCGCGCGCACCGCCTGGAACACGCGCATCGGAAACCGCATGCGTCCGGCCAGGTCCCCGCCGAACTCGTCGCCCCGGTGGTTGGTCAGCGGCGAGATGAAGCTCGACAGCAGATAACCGTGGGCCATGTGCAGCTCGAGCAGGTCGAACCCCGCTTCAACGGCCAGCTCGGTCGCGCGCACGAAGTCCGCACATACCCGGTCCATGTCCGCGCGGTCCATCGCCCGCGGCACCTGAAAGCCGGGCGCCCAGGCGATCGCCGACGGCGCCAGCAGCTCCCAGGCCTCGCCGGGCGGCAGCGGCACATCGGAGCGGTCCCAGCGGTTCTGCGTCGCCCCCTTGCGACCGGCGTGGGCGATCTGCACCCCGATCTTCGCGCCCGAGTTGGTGTGCACGAACTCGACGATGCGCCGCCACGCCGCCGCGTGCTCGGGCTGATAGAGCCCCGCGCAGCCGTTCGTGATCCGGCCGGTCGCCGACACGTCGGTCATCTCCGTCATCACCAGCCCGGCCCCGCCGGTCGCCAGCGCCCCGAGGTGGACCAGGTGCCAGTCGTCGACCAGCCCGTCCTGCGCCGAATACTGGCACATCGGCGACACCACCACCCGGTTTTGCAGCCTCAGCTCGCGCAGCGTGAAGCCCGAGAACATCGGCGGGCCGACCTCCGCGGCGCTGTGTTCGGCGAACCAGCGGTCCACGCCGGCCACGTAGCCCGCGTCGCGCACGCGCAGGTTGCCGTGGGTGACCCGCTTGCTGCGGGTCATCATGCTGAGCACCAGCTGCTCGGGGGCCATATGTTTGTAGCGCGAGATGTCCTCGAACCACGCCTGGCTGACTCTGGCGGCGCGCTGGAGCTTGGCGACATCGAGCCAGCGGGCGTCGTGGTACGACGCGAGCGCGGCCGGCACATCGCCGGGGTGGGTCTGCAGGGCGGCGACCAGGGCGATCGCGTCCTCCATGGCCAGCTTGGTGCCGGAACCAATTGAGAAGTGGGCCGTGTGGGCCGCGTCGCCGATCAGCACCATGTTTTGGTGCCACCAGGTCTTGCACGCGATCGTGCGAAAGTTAATCCATGATGACTTGTTGGTCATCAGGCGGTGGCCTGCGAGCTCCGGGGCGAACAGGCGCTCGAGGTAAGCGACGCTGTCGGCGACGCTGGCGGTGTCGAGGCCGGCGCGGCGCCACGTCTCCGGATCGGTCTCGACGATGAAGGTGCTGGTCGCCGCGTCGAAGGGGTACGCGTGGACCTGGAACAGGCCGTGCTCGGTGTCACGGATGATGAAGGTGAACGCCTCGAAGTGGCGGGTCGTACCGAGCCAGATGAAGCGGGCCTTGCCGGGCTCGATGCTGGGCTTGAACACGTCCTCGTGCGCGCCGCGGATCCGGCTGTTGATCCCGTCGGCGGCGACGATCACGTCGGCGCCCGCGAACTCGCCCAGGTCCTCGCTCTCGTGTTCGAAGCGCAGCACCACCCCGAGCTCCTGGCAGCGCTCCTGAAGGATCTGCAGCAGGCGGCGGCGGGCGATCCCGCAGAAGCCGTGGCCGCCCGAGCGGATCACCTTGCCCTTGAAGTAGGTGTCGATGTTGTCCCAGTACGAGAACGACTCGGTGATCCTGCGGAAGCTCTCCGGGTCCGCCTGGCGAAAATTTCCCAGCGTCTCGTTCGAGAACACCACGCCCCAGCCGAAGGTGTCGTCCGCTCGGTTGCGTTCGACCACCGTCACCTCGCTGCCCGGCCGCGCCTGCTTCATCAACAGGCTGAAGTAAAGACCCGCGGGCCCACCACCGATGACGGCGACTTGCACGTCGCCGATGGTAGACGCGCCGCGCTCGCCTGCAAGTGAGAAGCCCCACGATTTCGCTCGCGAGCGCGCGCAGCTTTCGCGGCTCGCGTGTATGCTGCGCCCGCACGATGACCACGCCGATGCGAGACGACGCCACGCCCGCCGACGGCGCCCTGCTCCTCGCCTTCTTCCTCTCCGGCGCCGCCGCCCTCGGCTACGAGCTGCTGTGGACCCGCCTCCTCGGCTTCGCCCTCGGCAGCGAGACCGCGGGCATGCTCGCCACCCTGGCCGGCTTCTTCGGCGGCATGGCCATCGGGGCCGCCCTGCTGCACCGCCGCGCCGAGGCCTCACGCGACCCGGTGCGGCTGTTCATCACCCTCGAGCTGGTCGCCGCCGGCTTCGCTCTGGTCTCGCCCTATCTGCTGCAGGTGCTGGCCCGCGAGGTCCCGCCGCTGCTCGGGCCCTTGCTCGGCGCCGGCGACACGCCGACCGCGCTGCTCGCCAGCCTGCTGGTCGCCACCCTCGCCCTGCTGCCCGGCACGATCTGCCTCGGCGCGACGCTGGCGG
>NZ_JACCSO010000042.1 GCF_013812955.1 Nannocystis sp.
ATCCCCAACGAGGCCGGTGAGCTGAGCCTCGACGAGATGTCCGATGAGAACCGCTTCGTCGGCTACCTCAACGCGCCCGACAAGCCGCCGGAGGAGGAGGAGCCGCCGCCGGAGGACCAGGAGAACACCGACGAGGAGGCCGGCGGAAGCGGGCAGCGCCACAAGGGCGAGGAGGGCAAGATGGGCAAGCCCACCTCCAAGAGCAAGTCGGGTCTGTACGCGATGAAGGGCCCGAAGGACGCGATCCCGCAGATGGCCCGTAACTTCGACCCCGAGATGGCGGCCCGCAACGCCGGCATCCTCGGCGTCATGTCGCAGCAGAGCGGCCACTTCCTCGCCTCGCCGTACGGCGGCGCGGCGGCGGTCGGCAACGACGACTCCGACGTGTGGGGCGGCCTGACCGGCACCGAGGTCGGCGAGGCGTACGGCGTCGGCGGCCTCGGCCTGGTCGGCACCGGCCGCGGCGGCGGTGGCACCGGCGAGGGCACCATCGGCCTCGGCAACACTGGCCTGATCGGCAAGGGTGGCGGTGGCGGCACGGGCTCCGGCTACGGCAAGGGCGGCGGCGCCGGCTTCGGCGGCCGCGGCACTCGCGTCCCCACGGTCCGTCAGGCGAAGGCCGAGGTCCAGGGCGCGCTCGACAAGGACATCATTCGCCGCATCGTGCGCGCGCACATCAACGAGGTCCGCTACTGCTACAACCAGGCGCTGGCCCGTGACCCGAACGCGAAGGGCCGCGTCGCGGTCCAGTTCACCATCGGCGGCACCGGCAAGGTGCCCTCGGCGGTGGTCCAGGAGACGACGATGAAGGATGCCGCGGTCGGCAACTGCATCGCCCAGTCGGTCAAGCGCTGGGTGTTCCCGAAGCCCGAGGGTGGCGGCAGCGTCATCGTCACCTATCCCTTCGTGCTCGAGCCGGGCTGAGGCCCGGTGAGATCGCTGCTCGTCCCGGCAGCGTCTCGTCAGAAAACCTGAGGTGCGCAAGCCCGGCCCATGTGCCGGGCTTGTCTCGTTGGCGCCCGAACGAATCTGCCTGGAGATCTCGTCCGGATCCGCCCTCGACCCGCGCCGAGCGCCACCCCGGACTGGGCAAAACCCCCCATGGGACCCAGAACGGGCGCGCGGCGTCGTCTCGACACCTCTTTGTCCCTGGTCTTGTTTCCAGAAGGCCCGCCCGTTATCATCCCGCACGTTCTGGAAAGGTCTCTGATGCGTCGTCTTTCTCTCCTCGCCGCACTGTTCGTCTCATTCGTCCTGGTTCTCCCGGGCTGCAACCTGGCCAGCCGCAATCGCGTGCAGGCCATCAACCGGATGAACGAAGGCATCCAGTTGTTCGAAAAGAACAACACTCCCGGCGCCGAGAAGGCGCTGCAGGAAACGATTCAGCTCGATCCGAAGTACGCGGCCGCGTACCACACGCTCGGGCAGATCTACAAGAAGCAGAACAAGCTGGTCGACGCCGAGAAGGCGTTCCAGGGCGCCATCGACAACATGAAGGAAGAGCCCAACGCGGAGTACTTCTACGACATCGGCGCGGTGCAGACCCTCCAGGGTGAGGCCGATGGTGTCGCCGCCAGCGAGCGCGAGACGAAGTACCGCGCGGCGATCAACTCGTTCCAGGAAGCGCTGAAGCTCGATCCGAAGCTTTACAAGGCGCACTATCGGACGGGCACGCTCCACGAGAAGCTCGACGAGCCCGAGAAGGCCGATGCGGCCTACCGGCGGACGATCGAGCTCAAGCCCAGCTACAGCCCCGCCTTCGTCTCGCTCGGCAACATGTACATCGACTACGGCTTCGCCAACGTGGCCATGGTCGTGTTGGGCAGCGGCGCGCAGATCAACGACACCGACGCGCGCATGTGGAACGGCCTTGGCCGCGCCCAGTTCGAGCTCGGCCAGATGAACGAGGCGATCGACGCTTATGGCAAGGCCAAGGCGATCGACCCCGACGGCGTCGACGCGCTCTACGGGCTCGGCATGGCCTATGCCGAGCTGCGTAAGCGTAAGGAGGCGCGCGAGAATCTCGAGCTCTTCATCGGCAAAGCCGGTCAGGACACGCGCCCAGACCTCGTCAAGGCGGCGCGCGACACGGTCGCCCGGATGGCGGACGTCATCTAACTGCGGATTACGGTCACGCTGAGCCTCCTAAAACCCAGCCTGCTCGCGCCACGTCTTTACCGACAGGGGCGCTCGTGACCCAATCTCGCTTTCCGACAGACGCCTCGGGGCTCGTCGACGCCCATTCGCCCCGGGCACATCTGTTCACCTACACCGAACTCTCCGTTCATCCCGGCCCCTCCGTCGCACCAGGGCGGCGCGCGGGGCTCGATTCGTCCTCATTCCCCCAGCACTGCGGACGCGTTGAAGCGCCGCCGAGGAGCGTGGTATATCCGCCGTCTCCCGAGCTGGGGTAATTCCCCGAGAACGCTCAAAAATAGGGTCCCAGATGGAAGTAACGACGCGCATCAAGTCACGGCTCACCGAGGTCACCGAGTGGAACGGGGTTATCGACGAATCCGAGTCGCAAGCCAGTTCAGCCGGAACGCCTCAGGCGCAGTCCGCCGCGTTTTTCCAGCTTGCGCAGGCGTGTGAGGGGATCTTCCTCGACAAGGCCCGGGCGATGACGTTCTACCAAACGGCCGTCAAACGCGACCGGGAGAACCTCCTCGCTCTGCAGCAGGCTCGCTCCATCTACCAGCACATGGCCAATCTGGAGATGGTCACCAAGCTGATGGCCCTGGAGCTGCGCGCCAACAAGGACACGAACCGTGCGCCAGCCCTGAACTACGCCTACGGCCGTGCCCTGTTGAACCTGCGTCAGGTCGACAACGCCAGGCCGTACCTCGAGGCCGCCGCGAGCGCCGAGAGCCGCAACCAGGAGTACCAGGACCGCTTCCAGGAGACCCTGTACGACCGCGGCAAGTGGCAGTTCGCGCTGCAAAACATCTACAACCAGCTGATCGCGTTAACCGGCCAGAGCGACCCGCTGGCCGCCAATGCCGAGAACGCCGGGCACACGCTGTCGACCCTGTTCCTTCGCGCGGGCCGCATGCTGCAGCAAGAGGCGCCGGACGACCAGCGCCTCCTGCCGCTCGTCTTCAAGGCCCTCGACGCCGACCCGCTCAACGAGGAGGCCGGCTACATCGCCGAGACCATGCTCGCCGCCGGCGGGCACCTGCAACACATCCAGAAGCTCCAGGACCGCCGCGCGGCGCTGGTCCAGGCGCCCGAGCAGAAAGTGGCGCTGCTGCGGCAGTTCGCGCTCATCTGGCAGGTCCGGCTCAACAACGCCGACATGGCCAGCTACTTCTACCGCCAGGCCCTCGAGTACGCGTACTCGCTGGGCGGCGCGACGCTGAAGGACGACCAGGGTGGCGACTGGCACCTCGGCGCGTTCTACTTGCTCAAGAAGACCGCCGAGCGCACTGGCAGCAGCGACGGCCTCGTCGAGCTCGGCGCCCGTGGCCTCGCGGTGATCACCGATCCCGTCGACGCCGCATTGATCGCCCTCGTCACCGGCGAGATCGCGTGGAAGCTGCGTCAGGACGTCGACACTGCCCGTAGCCTGCTCGGCTGGGCCGCCAACGTCGCCGCCAAGCACCCGCTCGTCCGCGAATTCACCGCCAGCCACGGCGCCATCCAGGCCGCCGATACCGGCGCAGCCGAGCGTGCAGCAGCCGAGCGTGCAGCAGCCGAGCGTGCCGCCGCGGAGCATGCAGCCGCCGAGCGTGCCGCCACCGAGCATGCCGCCACCGAGCGTGCAGCCGCCGAGCAGGCCGCCGAGGAGCGTGCCGCCGC
>NZ_JACCSO010000062.1 GCF_013812955.1 Nannocystis sp.
GTCTTCGGCGAGGGCCCGCAGTCGGCCCGCCTCATGCTCGTCGGCGAGCAACCCGGCGACCTCGAGGACCGCGAGGGTCGCCCGTTCACCGGTCCCGCCGGCCAGCTGCTCGACACCCTGCTCGCCGAGGTCGGCCTCGATCGCGGCCAGCTCTACGTCACCAACGCCGTCAAGCACTTCAAGCACACGACAAAGGGCAGGCGCCGGATCCACGTCCGCCCGAACCCCGCCGAGGTGCTCGCTTGCCGCGGCTGGCTCGACGCCGAGATCGAGGCCATCCGCCCCTCGGTGATCGTCTGCCTCGGATCCACCGCCGCCCGCAGCTTCCTCGGCCCGCGCTTCAACGCCGCCCGCGGCCGCGGCCGCGTCCACGCCACCCCGTGGGCCCCCGCCTGGCTCGCCACCCTCCACCCCGCCGCCGTCCTGCGCACGACCGACGACATCGACCGCGGCCGCGCCCTCACCGCTCTGCGCGACGACCTCCGCCTCGCCGCCACGACGCTCGAGCGCCTCGCCGCATGACGCATGGCGCATGGCGCATGGCGCATGGCGCATGGCGCATGACGCATGACGCATGATGCACGGCTTCGTGGGGAGGTCGCGGTATGTGGGCAGTCGCCGGTTCAGGGCGTGCGCGGCCCGATCGTCCGCAGCAGCGCGCCGGTCGCCGCGTCGAGCACGAAGATCGAGCCGTCCGCGTAGACCAGCACCTGCCCCGGTGCAGCAGCCGCGCCGTCGATCGACTTGCCACCCGGCGCCTCGACGTGCCAGAGCCGCTTCCCGTCTTCCAGGGAGAACCCGGTCAGCCACGGTTGTTGCCCGGTTCGCAGCCGATATCCCGCGACGATGACGTCGCCCGCGAGCACGATCGGCGAGGGTCCACCTTCGCTCGCCAACAACGGATTACCCTCGGGGACGTCGGCCTTCCACGCGAGCGCCTTGCCCTGCACCCGGGCCACCAGCGGGGTGTGCGTCCCGGGATCGCGGACGCCGATCACCAGCCAGCCGCGCGGCGTCTGCCACAGCGCGTGCGCGACGAGTCCACCGAGCCGGTCGGGGTCGAACCCCGCGAGCTTGCGGCATTCATCGGCGACGGTGAAGTTCTCGCTGCCCATCACCCGCACTGAACCACAATGCACCCCGGTCACCCCGGCTGGCGCTCGCGGATCGCTGCGATTGCGGGGGTCGTAATCCTTGAACTCTTGATCGCTCGGGAGCGGTCGGCAGCTCGCGGACGGCTGGGCCGGCGCCTGCTTGCCGGTCTTCACGTCGAGCAGCAGCACGCGCTCGTCGGCGGTCGGCACGAGCACCGAGTCGGGCTCCGTCGCCGCGCAAAATCGCAGGCCGCGGTCGCCGAGCGCGGTCGACCACTGCTGCTTGCCCGCCGCCAGCTCATGGCCGCTGATCTGCCCGGCGTCGGTCAGCAGTAACAGTCGCCCGTTGGCCACGGCGGCGACGGTCCCCTGGGCATCCTCGGGCGCGTCGACGTACCAGAGCAGCTCGCCGGTCGCCCCGCTGAACGCCGTGAACGCGCCCCAGCGGCGCTCACCCATGTGCAGGCGGGCGAGCACGAGCACATCCACTGTGGCATCGCCGTTGATGTCGGCCAGCAGCGGTCGGCGCCCCGTCTCGAGGCGCTCGACCTCGAGACGCGTGGCGTCGTCGCTGGGCGCGGGTGGGCGCACGACGGGCTCCACGGGGCGGACCTCGACCGGATTACGCGAGGGCGCCGGCGCTGGTTCGGACCGCGACGTCACGCTCATGACGCCCACGCCGACCAGCACCATGACCACGACCATCACGAGCCCGACAATCACCAGGGGCTTCGCGCCACCGGAGGCGACGATGATGACGGGCGCCCCTCCCGGCGCAACCGTGCCCTTGCTGCGCAGCAGCGAGGTCGTGCCACAATAGGCGCAGGTGGCAGAATCCGCGCGGGGGTCGACTTTCAGGCTGGCGCCGCAGTGCGGGCAGCGGGCGGGGATGACTTGCGGCACGCGCCGAGCATAGCGCGGGTGGGCATTTGCGTGGGCGCATAAACGCCCGCGCGCGACCGCTGCGTCAGCTCGCCGGGTCGCCCTTAACCAGCGGCGCCGACCTGGCGCGAGCCGGTCGCCGCACGAGCAATTTGTGGGTCGACGTCCGCTTCGAGGACGTCATGCTCAATTTCCACTTCGAACATCTCGGGCTCATTGGAGTCGAGCCTTGGACTGAGACTTGCGCCCACAGGGTCGATCCGCCGCCTCCGCACGAGCTTCGCGTCAGGATCCAGATGTGGCACCGGCGACATTTGCACGGGATTGGTTAGTGAACCAAGCAGCAGGATGTCCGACTGGGTCACGCAATAGAGATCCTCTTTGTCGGTGAGATAGAAGCCCGGGACAGGTCGATTGGCGGGGGACGGACTCACGTGCATACAGAAGTCCTCGCCAGGGACTACTGTCTCGATACCACGAGGTCGCCGGGTGATGAGACGCAGGATCCTGGCGCGCAGGCGCGCGTGATTGTCAGCCTCATCCTTGCCGTCGACATCCTCGATCTCAATCTCCACGGAGTCGTCGGCCGAGTCCTCGTGCAACACGACCCTCGTCTTGCTGCGCGAGTCCGTATGACGACCGAGCGCGACGAAGTTGGCCTCTTGTCGAAAGTCGTGCGGCGCGTAGAGATTCGCGTGATTATATCGCACGAGGTTGTAATAGACCCCGGCGAAGATAAACGGATTGAGCACGACAAATACGACCAGAACAGTCTGGAGCCCGGGAGGTAGCGCCGCCACCGACAAAACAGCGCCGGCGACCAACTCGCCGGCCACGAACATGACCCGCAAGAGGCCGAGCGGATTGCGCGACGGTGCCGTGGCCGTGTGCAGGACTTGAATCAACTGTTGCCAGGGGACCACGATATCCGGCTAGCACGTTTTCGCGCATCTGGACCAGCTTCAGCGCGATAATATCGTGATATAAGTCTCACCTTCTTCGCCGTACTCACGGGCGGCGCCGCGACCACAGCCCGAGCGCGCCGGCGGCCATGAGCGCCACGATGGCCCCGAGCCTCGTGCCACCGGGCAGCGGGAACAGCAGGCGCACGGTCCCGTAGAGCGTGAGATACAGGGTGAGGCCGGCGAGCGCGACGCGGCCGAGCGCGCGCGCGAGGGCTCGACGTGGCGCGCGAGGATCATCGCCGACGGCTGCGGCGCTTCGCGCCCAGAAGCCGGGTGGTCGCACGCGGCGATAGAATTCGGTGCGCGCGGCGGCGTCGGTCGGCGGGGTGCACAGCGCGACGAGTACGGTGATCGTCGTCGACACGGCCGCCATCACGGCCAGCCGCGACCACTCGGCGCCCTGCGCCTCGTCGTGTTGCGCGAGCAAGATCGGCGCGAGGACCAGGCTCGTGGTGATCGCCGCGAACTCGCTCCACACGTTGATCCGCTCCCACAGCCAGCGCAGGATCAGCACCGCGCCGATGCCTGCCCCGAAGAGCAGGCTGATGTGCCACGCGCCCTGGATCGACCCGACCCGCGTCGCCAGGACGAAGGCGACCAGCAGCAGCCCCAGGTTGGCCGCGCGGGCGACCCACACGAGCTCGCGCCCGGAGGGCGTGCGGCCGCGCAGGACCTCGCAGTACAGCCGGCCGTAGACGTCGTGACTCCAGTAGCTCGCGCCCCAATTGAGGTGGGTGTCGATCGTCGACGCGAGCGCGGCGAGCATGGCGACCAGCATCAACCCGCGGGCGCCCGGTGACAGCAACATGTCGATGCCCCGCACGAAGGTCTGCTCGCGCGCGGCGCCGTCGATGAGACCTGACCCCGGCGGCATGATCACCAGCAGCCCGAGCGCGATGATCACCCACGGCAAGCTGCGCACCACGACCTGCAGCCACGCGAACACGACCCCGGCGCGCCGCGCCTCGCTCTCGTCGACACAGGCCATGCAGCGCTGGGCGAGGTAGCCGGTCCCGTCGGCGCTGGCCTGAAACAGCCACGGCAGCGCGAGCACGACCAGCAGCCCGGCCCAGGACTCGCCACCTGGCCAGAGGGACAGCCAGGCCGTGGCTTGCGGGACGCCGTGGCGGGCCACCAGCGCGTCGACGAGGCCGCCTGGACCGCCGACCTCGGCGAGTACCGCCCAGGCGTAGAGCGCGGTCCCGGCGAGCATGACCCCGAGCTGGGCGATGTCGGTGGTGACGACCGCCCGCAGCCCGCCGGTCACCGAGTAGAGCGCGGTGAAGCCGAGCAGCGCGACGACGCTGAGCAGCGCGTCGGCGCTGGCGATGTCGGGCGCGACGATGCCGGTGGACACGAACTCGACCCCGACGCCGCGCACGAGCGCCAGGACCGGCGCGAACCAGGCCTCTGGCAGCCACGCGTGCCACGGCAAGAACACCTCGGTGAAGCGCACCGCGCCGACGAGGACCATCGCCAGCACCGCGCTGTTGAGCACGCCGCCATAATAAACCGCCTTGCAGATCCGCAGCGCCAGCGAGCTGCGGCCGCCGTAGCGCAGCTCGACGAGCTCGGCGTCGGTGAGCACGCCGGCGCGGCGCCAGGGCCCCGCGAACACGTGCGCGAGCAGCAAGAACGACAGTCCGTAGACCCACAACAGCCACAGCTGCGCGAGCCCGCCGGCGGCGACGAGGCCGGTGACGAGCAGCGGCGTATCGGCGGCGAACTGCGTCGCTGCCATGCTCGCGCCCGCCCGCCACCCGCGCAGGGTGCGGCCGGCGAGGAAGAACTCGCCGAGGTCACGCGAGGCGAGCCGTCGCGCCCGCAGCCCCGCGCTCACCGAATAGAGGATGAAGGCGAGCACGAGCGCGAGGTCGAGCATGACCTCGCCAGATTGGCTCGGGCCGCCCGGGCCGGCAAGCCGCGCCGTGTCCGTCGCTCGACGCCGCGTCCGCCGGCGCGGCGGAGGGCCACCTGGCCAATTGTCGCGCGCAATCGCGACCGATTCTCGGCTATCGTCACGGACGGGGCAGCGAGCAGCGTGCACACGGCACTTCCCACCCTGTCGCCAGGCGACAGGAGCATCAACCTGAGCCCGCGCGACCGCTTCGTCTCGACGCAGGTCCTCGGCGACGCCTACCTCCGTTACGAGGGGTCACGAAACCCGTCGGCGATCAACTATGTGCGCCTCGACGACGGCCTCGAGCTCGGCATCGTCTCGAGCGCCGTCCCCGAGATCGCCAGAGGGATCTCGTCGATGTTGAGCCGCTCCCTGGAGGACGCCAAGAACGACCGAGGCGGGCATCTGCCCGCGGCGGTGGTCGAGCGGGTCCAGACCGAGATCATCTCGCCGTACGGCGTCGCCAACCTCTGGGGCACGACAGGCCACCGCTTCGTGCTCTCGCGCCGGGTCGACGCCGTGACGAGCGAGCTCCTGGCGACGATCCTCGTCGGCCGGCGCAAGGGCACGATCTTCTTCTTCACCGGCCGGTACAATAATCTGAGGCACTCGCAGATCGCCGCGGAGGTCGACTTCGACCAGCCCGCGGGCGACGACCCGGCGCAGCGGTGGTTCGACCAATTCGCGTTCCCCGACCTCGCCCGCTTCAAACCCACGGCGTATCACCATATCGCGAATTTCGTGGTCGCCAAAGAGCACCGCGGCGAGGGCCTGGCCGAGCGCCTGCTCGCCGCGATCGTCGAGAAATACGCCAAGGACGACATCGAGGCCCGCGGCGCGAGCATCGAGCACTCGCAGTATCTGCTCTGTGGCCGGGGCTTCTGGCAGATCGGCGATCCGCCGTGGCTCTCGCGCATGGAGAAGCTCGGCTTCTACCTGCGCTGGGGCGCCGAGAGCTTCTTCATCGAGCACGACTGGGCGCCGCTGCCCCCGACCTTCGACCGCGGGCAAAAGCGCTGCAACCTCGATTACAACCGCTCCTTCGGGTTGCCGCGACGATACGAGGATGGGCGCACCCCGCACGGGTCGACCGAGCACCTGCTCGACAGGGTCGACGAGGTCATCCGGCTCTCGCAAGACCCGCGGGCCAAGCTCCAATATTTCCAGACGATGTTCGATTTCCGATGAATACCTACCTCAAGCAAACACGCGCCGTCGCGACCCAGCAGGTCGCGCCCTTCACCGGAGAGGGCGCATACCACGGGTCCACCAGACCTCGTCCCGCGCCCAGCCGGGAGGCCGACGCGCCCGAGGTCGCCGAGATGCGGCCCCTCTCCCTGGACCGGTACAGCGGGGCGGAGCGCCGCGGCATCGACACATTCGCGGCCCGTTTCCCGAACCACTACGAGACCGTGGCCGCGCTCGCTATCCCGACCCAGGAGGCGATCGTGGGCGATGGCGTCACCTTCTGCTGGTGTGCCATCGACGAGGCCGTGCGCGAGGCCGGGCCGCTGACGCGGAGCGTGCTCGAGGCGATGCAGCCCCACCTCTCGGGCCGGAAGAGATATGTCTACATCGACTCGAAGATCCAGTATTTCCAACCGGGCGACGTCCCCGTCGACAGCCAGCACTGGCACGTCGACGGCTCGATCGTCGCGCGTGACCCACGCGTGCAACGCCTCGGCCACGCGCAGCTCCACGACATGAGGGCGCGCCTGGAGGGGCCCGCGGAGCCGCCCACGTACCTCTCCTACCAGTCCTCGGAGCACTGCGCGACGCTGTTTGCGACCGCGCCGGTGTCGCTGACCCTGCCCGAGCTGATCCCCAACTTCGACGAGCTCGATCGCCAGGTCCGCGC
>NZ_JACCSO010000074.1 GCF_013812955.1 Nannocystis sp.
GCCTGGTGGTCGCGGCGCTCGCCAGCGTGCCGACGGCGCTGCTGTGGCTGCTGACCGGGCCGGCGCTGGTGCTGGCCGGCCAGGACCCGGGGCTGGCGGCGATGGCCCACGATTATGTGCTGATGCAGCTGCCGAGCGTGGTCGGCTTCCTCGGCTTCATGGTGCTGCGCTCGTATCTGCAGGGTCGCAGCATCGTCGCGCCGGCGATGTGGGTGACGCTGATCGCCAACGTCCTGAACGCGATGATCAACTGGGTGCTGATCTTCGGGGAGCTCGGCTTCCCGGCGCTCGGGCTGCGCGGCGCGGGCATCGCGACCGGCATCACGCGCTCGTTCATGCTGGTCGGGCTGGCGTGGTGGGTCTGGCGTGCCAGGCTGCATCGCGGGGCGTGGACGCCGTGGAGCCGGGCCGCGCTGGCGCCCGCGGGCCTGCTGGAGATCGTGCGCTTCGGGCTGCCGGTGGGGATCCAGCTCGGCCTCGAGATGTGGGCATTCCAGGCCGCGACCCTGTTCGCCGGCTGGCTCGGCGAGGTCGAGCTCGCGGCCCACACGATCGTCATCAACCTCGCCTCGCTGTCGTTCATGGTCCCGCTCGGCGTGGCGATGGCGGCGGTGACCCGCGTCGGCAACCTGATCGGCTCGGGCGATCGGCAGGGGGCCCAGCGCGCGGCCTGGGTCGCGCTCGGGGTCGGCGCCGGGGTGATGGTGGTCTCGGCGATCGCCTTCGTCGTGCTGCGCAACGAGCTGCCGGGTCATTACAACGCGGACGCCGCGGTGGTGGCGATGGCGGCCGCGCTGCTGCCGATCGCCGGGGCGTTTCAGATCTTCGACGGCATCCAGGTGGTCGGCGGCGGGATCCTCCGCGGCATGGGGCGCACCCGCCCGGCGGCGGTGTTCAACCTGCTCGCCTATTACGTGATCGGCCTGCCGGTCGCGTGGTGGCTGGCCTTCAGGACCGACATGGGCGTCGCCGGCATCTGGTGGGGCCTGACGGCGGGCCTGATGGTCGTCGCGGCCCTGCTGGTCGCATGGGTCGGTATCCGCGGGCCGCTGCGCGCCCGGCTGTGATCGTCCCGGAGTCACAGCCGCGTTTACATGGATATGCGGCCTCGGTCACTCGCCGGCGCTGCGGCGGTACGGCGGGTCGGCGGGGGCGGTGGACGATGCGTCGTTGTCATGGGCCCAGCCGCGGAACACACGCCAGCGGAAGTGCGGCCGCGACGCGCCGCCGGGCAGCGCTTGCCGGCACTGGCGGCCGTGCCGGACGTACCGCTGGCCGCATCCGCAGCGCACGGTCGCGGGGCCGGGCAATGGTTCGAGCTCGAAGTCCACGGCGCCGCAGGCCGTGCACGCCGGCCAGTACGGGCGTCCGGTGAGCCCGGCTTCGATGGCGCAGATCACGTAGACCACCGCGCCCAGCACGACAGGTACGGTGAGTCCGCCGGCCAGCGCAGCGAACACCACGAACACGGGGCCCATGCCCTGGCAGATAGCGACCGAGGCAGCACCGATGGCGCTGCCCAGGATCATGAGCGAGAGCAGCGGTTCGATCAGGGTCATGCGGCGGGCGACTGCAAGCGGGTTGCCAAGCAATAAACATAAGAAGCCAAGGACAATCAGGATCCGGCCGTGCCAGATTGTCCCGGCCCCGTCGATTCGCCGGCGGTGTTGTCACCCGCGCTGTGGCCATGGTGACCGCTACACCGCGGTCAGGCCGCCGTCGACGGTGTGCGCGTGGCCGGTGACGAAGGAGGCCGCGTCCGAGCACAGCCACAGGACCACGGCGGCGACCTCCTCGGGCTCGCCGACCCGGCCGACCGGGTGCACCTGCGCCATCTGGGCGGTGCCCTTCGGGTCGACCTGCAGCGCGCGCTCATACATCGGCGTGCGGATGACGCCGGGGCAGACGGCGTTGACGCGGATGTGCTTGCGCGCGTACTCGATGGCGGCCGATTTGGTGAGGCCGAGCACCGCGTGTTTGCTCGCGCAGTAGGCCGCCATCTTCGGCGCGGCGACCAGGCCGGCGACCGAGGCGGTGTTGACGATCGCCCCGCCGCCGCTGCGCAGCATCGCCGCGAGCTCGTACTTGAGCGCCAGCCACACGCCCTTGACGTTGATCGCCATGATGCGGTCGAAGGTCGCCTCGGGGCAGTCGGCCAGGCGCATGTGCTCCTCCTCGATGCCGGCGTTGTTGACGGCGCAGTCGATCTTGCCGTAGGCGTCGAACGGTGCGGGCGACCATCGCCTCGACCTCGGCCGCGTTCACCACGTCGGCGCGGATGAACATCGCCTCGCCCCCGGCGGCCGTGATCGCCGAGACGACCTCGAGCCCCGCGTGCTCGTTGATGTCGACGACCGCCACCCGGGCGCCCGCCCGCGCGAACGCCAGCGCGGTCGCCCGACCGATGCCCGCCCCGCCTCCCGTCACCAACGCAACCTTGCCCGCGAATGTCGTGCTCATGTCGTCGCTCCCGGCGGCCCCTGGCTCGCCACGGCGTAGCATACAGGAGCGCGCGAGCAGAACTCCACGTTGCGGAGCGAGGGGGTGCACCTGAACGAGGACACCCGGGTCGTACCGCGGTAAGGGCGCGAGGCGGCCAATCGCGGGCGCCCCGGACGGTGCTATGCGAGGGTGAGCCGGGTGATTTGGTAGGGCGCCACGCTGACAATTCTACTGTTTTTATGGGGCCCTTGCGCATTTGGGTTTGAGGCGTACGTTGGCGGTTCGAGGGCCGATTGAGCGCGCCTGCCGCTTCGTCTCACCGCGGCGCCTTCTCGTCACTCGACCGCTGCTCCATTGCTCCATTGCTCCATTGCTCCATTGCTTCATTGCTTCATGCTCCATTGTTTCATGCTCGATGCCGGACCGGGGCGTGCGTGGTTCGGGGCGCCGTCACAGGCGTCAGGATTAGAATGTCGACATCACACGCCGTGACGGTCCGCTGCATATCAGCGGCTCACGGCCCGCAAAGGTTCATCATGCTGCGATCCAATAATTATATGACCATGACTCGATTCGCCATTTTGCTCCCCATCGCGCTGATGGCCGCGGCCTGCACCGAGGGCGCCGGATCCACCGAGTCGGACGGCGCGAGCGATGGCGGGTCCGGGAGCGGCTCCGGGGGCGGCTCCGTCACCGATGCGGGCTCCGCGAGCGACGCGGAGTCCGGTGGCAGCGGCGGCTCCGGAGAGGGCGAGGGCTCGGCGACGGGCGGCGCTTCACCGCTCGGCCCCGACCCGGTGCGGCTCGGCACGGCCGGTGATTACGTCATCCTCGCCAAGTCGGCGATCTCGAATGTACCGACGTCGCTGATCACGGGCGACCTGGGGCTCAGCCCGGCGGCGGCGAGTTACATCACTGGACTCGACCTGACGAAGGCCGGCGTGAACTGGACCTCGGCGCAGGTGATCGGCGAGGTGTTCGCGGCCGACAACGATCCGCCGACGCCCACCGACTTGACCACGGCGGTGGACGACATGCAGACCGCGTACACCGACGCGGCCGGCCGTCCGAACCCGAACTTCCTCGATCTCGGCGAGGGCGCGATCGGCGGGCTCACGCTGGTGCCCGGCCTCTACCGGTGGACCTCCACGGTGACGATCCCGTCCGACATCACCCTCTCGGGCGAGCCCGACGCGGTCTGGATCTTCCAGATCACCGGGGACCTCAAGATGAGCGCCGACAAGGACATGATCCTCAGCGGCGGAGCCCAGGCCAGGAACATCGTCTGGCAGGTCGCGGGCGAGGTCGACTTCGGCGCCCTGTCGCACGCCGAGGGCATCGTGATGGCAAAGACGGCGATCAACCTGGGAACCGGCGCGTCGATCAATGGGCGCCTGCTCGCCCAGACCTCGGTCGACATCGCCGGCTCCACCGTCACCGAGCCGTGAGCTTCACGGGGCTCCGCCCCTGAATGAGCTTCACGGGGCTCCGCCCCTGAGAGAGCCGGATCGATGCCGGCGCCGGGCGGCGCGCCCTCGGACGGGCCGGAGTCCGGCTTTTTTTACTTGATCTGCAAATCGTGGTGATCTCGAAAATTACCGAGGCTTTGATGACTGGCGGACAGGAACAGACACTCGAACACAAGAATTTCGACCGCCGGGAACAGGCGCGCTGGTTGATCTTGCTCGCCTCGATGGCGGGCGCGCTCTACCTGTGCTGGCTGATGCTGGAGCCGTTCGTCAGCGTGCTGGTGTGGGCGGCGGTGTTCGCCCTGACCTTCGCGCCGGTGCACGCCCGGATCCTGAGGCGCACGCACAGCCCGAACCTCAGCGCGATGCTGGCGGCCCTGTTCGTGGTGTTCGTGGTCGGCGTGCCGTTCGGCCTGGTGACCTGGGCGATCGTCCGCGAGGTGGTGCCGGCGATCGGGATGGTTCAGACGGTCTTCGCCGAGTTCCTCGACCCCGAGTCACACGCGACCAGTGCGACGATGCGCTGGCTCGGCGAGCACATCGACATCCCGCAGGCCCGCGTGCAGATCCTCGAGAAGCTCGGGGCGATGAGCTCGGAGATCGCCAGCAGGTCGGTCGCCGTGGTCGGCAACGTGGTCATGATGTTCGTGCAGGCGCTGTTCGTCGTGTTCGTCATGTTCTACCTGTTTCGCGACGGGAAGATCGTGCGCGAGGCGCTGGCCAACGCGAT
Organism: Nannocystis sp.; assembly: GCF_013812955.1. Classification (GTDB taxonomy): domain Bacteria; phylum Myxococcota_A; class Polyangia; order Nannocystales; family Nannocystaceae; genus Nannocystis. Next base: position 4,642 of record NZ_JACCSO010000074.1, read on the forward strand.
CCCGCTGCGCAACCGCGAGACCCGGATGATCCTCGGACGCGTGCGCGAGGTCGTCGGCGCGAGCGTCAACGGCGTGCTCGTGATCGCCACGATCCAGGGCACCCTCGGGGGCCTCGCGTTCGCGGCCCTCGGCCTGCCCTCGGCGATCGTGTGGGGCGCGTCGATGATCTTCCTGTCGCTGATCCCGGTCGCCGGTGCGTTCGTGATCTGGATCCCGGCGGCGATCTACCTCGCGGTCACCGGCGCGTGGATCAAGGCGCTGCTGCTGACCCTGTGGGGCGTCTTCGTCATCAGCCTGGTCGACAATTTCCTGCGCCCGCGTCTGGTCGGCAAGCGCGCCAAGCTGCACGAGCTGTTCATCTTCTTCGCCGTGCTCGGCGGACTGCATGTGTTCGGCCTGATCGGCCTGGTGCTCGGACCGGTGGTGCTGGCGGTCGCGCTGTCGCTGTTCGAGACCTTCAGCCACCCGGGCACGGGCGGCACGACCAACGACATGTACTTGCCGTCCGACAGTCCTTACCTCGACCACCAAGAGTAGTCCGCGCCGGCCCGGCGCGCCCTGGTCGTCTTATGTTTTACCACTCCGATCCCGATCGTCGCAAAACCTCTCACGCTGGTCATCGGCGCCTCGGCGTGGCGCTCGGGCTCGGGCTGGGCGCGTCGCAGCTCGCGTGCGCGACGGGGGCCGAGAGGATGGTTCGCAGCGGCGTGGAGGGCGGGCTCGGCGGCGCGCTCGAGGCGCTCAACGACCCGAAAAACCGCGAGCTGTTGCTGCGCCTCCTGCAAGACCCGGACATTCAGAAGGCCGCCCACGACCTGACCGCGGCGATCACCGGCGGGGCCGTCGATGGCCTGTCCGACGAGGCGCGGATGCAGCGGATCCGCGAGGCCAGCGACGCTTATATTCGTACGATCTCCAAGGCGGTCGGGGCTGCGCTCGATGAGGACATCTCGCCCGCTGTGACCCGCGGCATCGGCGATGTCGTGGGCGGCACCGTGGCGGCGGCGCTGCGCCCCGAGAACGCCCGGCTGGCGCGCAGCTTCGTCGACGGCGTCACCCGCTCGACGATCACCGCGTTCATGCAGTCGACCGCCCAGGGCCTGCGCGACGACCTCGGTCCGGCGCTGAACAAGGTGCTCGAGCAGGACCTCGGTCCCGGGCTGCAGCGGGTGATCGAGAACAACGTCGGCCCGGCGCTGCGCAAGGTGGTCGAGCGCGACCTCCAGCCGATGATCGAGGCCGCGATCGGCGGCGCGGACGGGGGCGCGTCCGGGGTGTTCGCCCGCGGCTTGACCAGGCAGATCGTGCTCGGCATGAACGACGGCATGAGCGAGCTCGGCATCTCGCTCAGCCCCAACCGCAAGGACGGCATCGGCCTGTTCGGGTGGATCCCGATCGTGCTCGGTGTGCTGCTGCTGCTGCTGACCGCCGTGGTGATCCGGATGTTCCTCAGCCGCCAGGCGATAGCCAGGGACCGGGCCCGCAGCGAGGAGATGCTGGTCAACATCCTCCGGGCCATCAAGACCGGCGACGGCGACGGCGACGGGCGGCCCGCCGTGGTGCCCGACTTCAACACCGTGATCGCCCGGGCCCGTCAGCACATCCCGAACCTCGACGGCAACGAGGCGTACCTGGCCACCATCATCACCCGCGCCCACTTGCCGCCGCCGGGCCCGGGCCCGTCCGCCCGCAGCAAGCTCGGGCGCGAGTACGCCGACGCCGCGCGCGGTGATGCGGACGTGTCGGCGCGGCGCCGGCCCCCGGGGGCGTGACAGCAGGGCAGGGTCGCGGGTCGCGGCGGCCAAAGCCATGGGGTGGATGAATTAGGGTAAGGTCCCCCACATGGGTCACGACGCTCAGAAGCCGCAGCCGGAGCGCGACCAGACGGACGAGAGCCTGCGCGTCGAGCGGAAGAAGAGCGACCAGGCGCTGGCCGAGCAGCGCCTGGTCATTCAGGAGACCGCCGACCTGCTGGTCGAGCGGGCCCGCGAGCACGCGGACGCCGTGATGGACACGGCGCGCGACAAGGCGGATCAAAAGCTGGTCGACGCGGGGGCCGGTGTCAGGGGGCGCGAAGCCGTCGCCGCCGCACGCGAGCTGGAGGACCAGGTCCTCGATGAGGAGCGAACCACCGCGGACGCGATCCTCGACCGCGAGCGCATGGAGCAGGCCCGAACGTTGGCCGCGCTGCTGCCGCTGGAGCGCGAGAAGACGGACCGATATCTGCTGACCGAGCGGGTTCGTTCCGATGACGCGCTGGCGCACCGGGACGACTTCATGGGCATGGTCAGCCACGACCTGCGAAACCTGCTGAGCGCCATCGTCCTGCACTCGGGGGTGGTCGCGAAGACGGCCTCCGACAGCGACGAGGGCCGCCGCACCGTCGCCGGGATGACGCGTATTCAGCGCTATGTGGCCCGCATGAACCGGCTGATCGGCGATCTGGTCGATGTCGTCAGCCTCGACGCGGGCAAGCTCGCGGTCACGCCCACGCCCGGCGACGCGGCCACGCTGCACACCGAGGCCATGGAGGCGTTCGCGGACGCCGCGGCGGAGAAGGGCCTCATCCTCGAATGTACGTGCGCCGAGCCCTCTCTGTTGGCCTCGTTCGACCACGAACGCATGCTGCAGGTGCTCGCCAATCTGATCGCCAACGCGCTGAAATTCACCCCGCGGGGCGGCCGGATCATCATTAGCGGAGAGCGCGCAGGAGGACGGATCCATCTGTGCGTCGAGGACAACGGCATGGGCATCCCCGGCCAGATGCTGGAGGCGGTGTTCGAGCGCTTCTGGCAGGTCGGGAAGAATGATCAGCGGGGCTTCGGCCTCGGCCTGTACATCTCCCGGTGCATCGTCGAGGCCCACGGCGGGAAGATCTGGGCCGAGAGCACGCTGGGTGAGCGTAGTACGTTTCATCTCACGTTCCCCGGCGCAGTCCCGCCCGGGGCGTGACGCCTGGCGCTCGTATCGGCAGTACGCCGAAGCTGCTCATCGATCAAAGCTGCTAAAGCGTCGCGGCGATGGATGATATCGCGTGCATCCGCAAATCGTGGCGCGCTGCTATAAGTAAGCGACGATGGTGCGACTCTCCAAAGGGATGTGGATCGGGCTGGCCGTGATGGCGACGCCGATCTTCGCGGTCATGTGGTTCAAGTGGAACTCCGACGGTCCCGGCTCCGATGGCGGCGGCGAGGACCTCGGTGTGACGATCCAGGCGCCGATGGGTGCGCCCCTGCAGCCGCCCCAGGCGCGGCCCCAACAGCGTCGCAACCAGCGGGCCACCATCTCCGGGACCGTGCGAAACGCCCTGGGAGAGCCGCTCGCGCGCGCCATGGTCTGCGCCGTGGCCGACTCGACGCTGGTGAGCGCGAACGACATCAGGCGGCCGCGCTGCACCCACAGCGGGCCCGAGGGGCGCTATCGCCTGGAGGACCTGTTCGGGGTCCGGCAACGGGTGAGCGCGGGCGCGGCGGGTCATCTGCCGGCCGACCACGTGCACATGCAAGCGGGCATCCGCCGCCGGGCCGTCGACCTGCGCCCGGGCGGCGAGGCGCAGGACATCGACCTCTCGCTCGTGCCCGGCGGCGTGGAGATCCACGGGGTCGTTCAAGACCTGCTGGGTGAGCCGATCGCCGACGCGTGGGTCGCGAGCGGCGGGCCCGCGAGCGGCACGGGCACCGGTTGGGGGCGCTCCGGTGTCGACGGCAAATATACATTGTGGGTGCGACCGGGCAGCGTGACCGTCGCGGTCCAGGCGGCGGGCCACGTGCCCGGCAGCGCGACCGGGCCGAGCGAGGGATATACATTCGCGGTGTATCTGGCGCCGGAGGCGGTGCTGCGCGGCAAGGTGTTTCATGCCGACGATCGCGAGCCGATCGACGGCGCGCGGGTGCGCGCGAACCCGGGCGGCGAGGCGGTGCTGACCGACGCGGACGGGCACTTCCACTTCGACGGCCTTCGGTCCGGCGTCTACAAGCCGCAGGTCGAGACGGACACGGGCTTCGGGATGGCGGGGGAGCAGGTGGCGCTCGGCCTCGGCGAGACCTCGTGGCCGCTGATGCTCGCGGTGAAGCCGGCGGTGTTCGTCGAGGGTCGCATCGTGCACGAGGACGGCGCGGTCTGTGACGACGGCTCGGTGACGCTGCGCGAGCTGGCGAGCGGACGCGAGGCGCACGACCCCACGGAGCCGGGCGGCATGGTGCACGTGCGCGGGCTGTTACCGGGCACATATACGGTCAGCGTCGCGTGCAAGGGGGCGATCGCGGCAGAGCGCTATCCGCTGGTGATCGTGCGCGACAGGGAGGTGCGCGAGCAGGTGTGGCAGGTCGCGCGCGGGCGCTCGATCGCCGGCGTGCTGGTCGATGCGGGCGGCGAACCGGTGGTGGGCGCGACGCTGGTGGCACAACGCTTGGACGGCAAACACAGCGCGCCCGCGGCGGTCAGCGATCCGGAGGGACACTTCCGGCTGCGCGGGCTGTTGTCGGGCACATACGAGGTCCGCGCCGTCGCCCACGCGCAGCGCACGATGCCCGATGTGCCGGTGCCGGTGCAGGTCGGCGAGGCGGATGTCTCGGGGCTGCGGGTCACGCTGGCGGCCACGGGCGAGGTCCGCGGGAGCTTGCGTGACCTGAAGGGGCTGCCGATCGTGGGCGCCGAGCTGTCGCTGCGCACGACCCGCGGCGCCCAGCGGGTGATCACGGGCGACGACGGCGGGTTTCGCTTCGCATACGCGGCGGCCGGCAGCTCGGCGATCGGCGTGAGCCTGGCCGGCGCGCCGCTGCCGGTGCGCGCCCACCCGAAGGTGCTGGTTCGGGTCGGCCAGGCGACGAGCGTGGAACTGGTGACCGCGGCGCCGATGGGCACGATCACGGGGCT
>NZ_JACCSO010000081.1 GCF_013812955.1 Nannocystis sp.
ATCTGGCCCTCCGCCAGCGCCGCGAGGCCCGCGACCCGCTGCGCCCGCGGATCTCCGCTCGCCGACTGCTGGCGCCACACCGCCGCCGAGCTGCGACGCACCAGGTCCGGCCCGTAACGCACGTGCATACACAGCGCCGCCTCGGCGCGCCCCAGCGGATCTCCGACCGCCTCGGCCTCGGCCAGCGCCACCAGGTACTCGCTCGCGCGGTCGACGTCGAGGCGCTGCGCCTGGGTCTTGAGATAGCCTTCGGGCCATGTACTTACGGACAGCTCACCCGCGCCCGCCAGCTGCGGCGCGCCCAGTCCGCGGCTGAAGTAGAACCACCCCAGGCCGAGCAGCGCGCCGGTCAGCAGCACCAGCGCGAGCTGCAGGCCCGCCGACGGCTCGGCGGGAGCCGGGCGCGGCGTGAACATCGGGACCGGCAGCGGACGGCGCGCAGGGGCACGCAGCCGCTCCCGCGCCAGGATCTTCGGGACCGGCGTCGCGCCCGGTGCAGCGACGTCGGCCGGCTCGCTGGCCGCCTCGCTGTGCAGGTCGTCGAGGTCGAGGTCGAGGTCGTCCGGGCGGGTGCTGCCGGGCGGCCGCGGCGGGGCCACCACGGTCTCGATCGGGGCCGGTCGCGACAGCATCGGCAGGTCGAGCTCGGCGCTGTTCTCGAGCTCGTTGCGCGCGGCCGTGGCCGCCGGCACCGTGATGCGCCGCGTCAACACCGGCAGCGTGAAGGGCCGCGACGAGGCCACCGGCGCCGGCAGGTCCTCGGGCTCGCTACTGCTGGCTTGCGACCTGTCCTCGGGGACAGCCACCTCGCAATCAGGGGCGGACGCCGCGTGAAGACCGGCGGCGTGGCGCCACACCTTGCCGAGGGCGACCGGCGGGAGCGCCTCGGGCTCGGGCGCGCGGGTCATGGTGCCGCAATTGGGGCAGCGCTCGGGGACCGCATCGCCGTCGCCCAGGAGGAACGCACACTTGCGGCAGGGCAGCATCGGCGGGTGGCGAGGATAACATGTGGCCGCCCGCGCTTGCGGCGGGCGGCGCAGCGTGTAGTCTCGCGGCCGATGATCCTGCGCGATCCCGTCCACGGGCTGATCTCGTTCACCGGCGCGGCCGAGCGGTGGATCTCCCGGCTCCTGGCGTGTCCGGAGGTCCAGCGGCTCCGCCGCATTCGCGCGCTCGGTCTGGCCTCGCTCGCGTTCCCGGGCGGCGAGCACTCGCGCTTCGCCCACGCCCTCGGCTCGGCGCACGTCATGCAGCGCTACCTCGACCGCGTGCGCACCCTCGCCGCCGAGCTGCCGGCGCACGACCGCATCGACGACGAGGTCACCCTCGCGGCCCTCGCCGCCGCGCTGCTGCACGACCTCGGGCACGGCCCCTACTCGCACACCTTCGAGGCCGTGCTGCCCGACTCGCCCCGCCACGAGACCTGGACCTCGCGCATCCTGCTCGACCCCGGCACCTGCGTGCACCGCGTGCTCGCCGAGGCCGACCCGCAGATGCCCGCCGTCGTCGAGCGGCTGATCCACGGCCACAGCCCGATCGGTCACCTCGCCCGCGCCGTCTCGGGCACCTTCGACGTCGACCGCTGCGACTACCTGATGCGCGACAGCTACATGACCGGCGTGCGCTACGGCCTGCTCGACGTCGACTGGCTGCTCGCCTCGCTGCGCCTGTATGTCCCAAAGGACAGCTCGTCCGCGCGCCTCGCCGTCGACGGCGAGAAGGGCCTCACCGCCGTCGAGGGCTTCTTCCTCGCCAGGCTCTACATGTACCGCCAGGTCTATTTGCACAAGGCCGTGCGCGCCGCCGAGCTGATGATCCGCGCCCTGTTCCACCGCCTCGTCGAGCTCGACCGCCAGCCCGGCACACCACCTGTCCTTGAGGACATCATGCGCGGCCGTTCGGTCTCGGTCGGCGCCTACCTGCAGCTCGACGACACCGCCCTCAGCGCGGCGATCGCCGAGTACACCCGCGCCGACGACCCGGTGCTCGCCGAGCTCGCCACCGGCCTGCACGAGCGTCGCCTGTTTAAAACCCTGCGCCTGGCCCCGACGGCGGACACCGCCGAGGCCCAATCTCGCCTCGACGCGGTGCTGCGCGCGGCGTCCGTCGCCCCGGCCTACCTCGGCATCATCGACTGCGTGCAGATCGACGCCTACACCGACGACGAGGCGATCGGCGTGCTGCGCTCCGGCGGCCGCGTGCAGCAGCTGGTCGACGCCTCGCCGGTGCTGCGCGGTCTCAGCCGCGAGCGCTTCGTCCACCACCGCGCGATCTTCCCCCCGAGCGTGCGCGCCCGCGTCGTCGAGGCGCTCGCCGACCTGACCTGAACCGACCCGAGCGTAAGACGACCTGAAAGTCAGCATGGCCCGCCGCAAGTCCTCCCGCCCCCGCTGCCAAGTCTGCGGCCTGCACCTCGAGCTGTGCATGTGCCCGCAGACGCCCGTGCGCGACCTGTCGACCGCCTTCATCGTCGTGCAGCACAACCGCGAGCGCAACAAGCCGACCAGCACCGGCCGCATCGCCGCCGCGACCCTGCGCGCCCCGGTGCTCTACTACGGGGCCCAGGGCGAGACCCTCGACACCCGCTTGTTCGAGGATCCGGACACCGACTATTACGTGCTGTTCCCGATCGAGGGCGCGGCCGAGGTGGACCCGGTTACGACCGCGCCGGCGCCGGGCCGGAGGCGCTGCTTCGTGATCCTCGACGGCACCTGGCATCAGTGCTCTCGCATGGCCCGCCGCGCGCCGAAGATCGAGGCGATGCCGCACCTGACCCTCCCGCCAGGTGCATCCTCGCGCTGGGGCGTGCGCACCCCGCCGAACCCCGCCGCCCTCTGTACTTACGAGGCTTGCACCCGGCTCGTCGAGGTCTTGCATGGGGCCGAGGCCGCGGCGCCGATGCATGAGTTCTTCGCGGAGCTGAGCACGCGGATGCTGGGTATGCGCGGGCGCTCGCCGTTTGCGGACGATGACGCGACCGACATCTCCGATGCGTCCGACGTCGGGTGATATCTCGGTGTCGGGCGCGGGCGACCGCGTCGCCGATCAAAGCCCGAACAAATGCTGCAGCTTCACGAACACGATGTCCTCGTTCTGAGCCCCCGGCGCGACCAGGTTCGTGAAGCCCGCGCCGGGCTTGAACAGCACGGTCATGCCGCCCTCGCTGAGCGAGGTCCGGTGCGTATACGCCACGAACAGGAAGCTGCCCGGCAGGTACTCCCACCGCAAGATCGTATTGGAGATGAAGCTCGACAGCCCCTGATCGACGACGCCGGCGTAGCGGCTCGGGTCGGTCGGCACCAGCACGCTCGGGGCCGTCAGGATGAAGAATTCGGTGTGGTGGGCCGAGAGGTAGTAGAGCTGGTTGAACGACTGCAGCGTCAGGTTGGGGAGGATGCCGAGGGTGCCGCGTAGCACGCCCGTGTACGAGTTGACGATCGCCCGGCCGAACACCGGCTCGTCCCACTGGTTCGTCATCGTCCAGCGCGGTCGGTTGTAGGTCGCGTTGAAGTCGCCGCGCAGCGTCAGCTCGAGGCGGTTGACCGGGCGCAGCCGCAGCTCGAGCGCCAGGTCGGGGCCCGGCAGGCCGTTCTGCTCCCCGTAGGCGCCGTTGAACGCCGCGACCACCCGGCGGTTGTCCGGCGAGGTGATGTCGAGGCCCGTCCACCAGTGCAGCGGGACCTCGTAGGCGATGCCGCCGCGGGTCTCGTAGATGTCGAGCTGAGGCAGGTGGCCGCCCGCGCTGGCGGCGACCTGCCACAGCTTCAGGGTCGTGAAGCCGACGTCGCCGGTCAGCTGCTTCTGCAGCAGCTGGCCCTGGAAGCTCGAGGCCACGCGGGTGCCGAGGCCGCCGATGATCCTTCGCAGGCGGCCGACTGGTTGCGCGTTGTAGACGTTGACGCCGGCGCTGCCGTCGATGAAGTTGTTGAGGCGCATGAACCCGAGGTCATTGAAGTTCGCGTGCGGGGTCAGCATGTCGACGGCGGTCGAGAGGGCCAGGTTCTTGCCGCTGCGGCGCACGTCGAAGCCGGCGCCCATGCCTGCGCGCACGCCGTCGTGGGTGCCGATGACCTGTGCGGAGTGTCGCCAGCGTTCGGCGAAGCGGATGCGGTAGTCGAAGCCGCCGGTGAAGGCGCTGGGGACCCCGCCGCCGCGCACGACGCCCGTGGCGATCGCGCCGACGCTGCTCTGGCTGTCGAACTCTTTGCGGACGCGGACGACCGAGTACTGACTGGTCGGGTCGACGGTGATGCGGTGCGCGCTGCCGTCGCTGAAGCGCTCGCTGCCGAAGGTCGCGCCGGTGTTGGCGGTCAGGGCACCGACGCTCCATGACTTGCCGGCCTGGCCGGTGAGTCGCAGCGCGCCGAAGATGCGGGTCAGGGGGTCGAGGCCGGTGAGCTGGCCCTTCTCGTCGTTGCCGTCGCGGTCCTTGCGGGTGGTCAGGTCGGCGCCCGAGGGTCGCGGGTTGTTGCCGACGCGGCGCGAGTAGAACAGCTGGAAGCGGGTCTCGAAGATCTCCTTGGACTCGAGGAAGAATTGGCGGCGCTCGGGGAAGAACACCTCGAAGGGGCCGAGGTTGAGCACCGCGGGGTCGACCTCGGCCTGGCCGAAGTCGGGGTTGACGGCGAGGTCGAGGGTGAGGTTGCCGCGCAGGCCGTACTTCACGTCGAAGCCGCCGTTGGGCAGGAACGGGAACGACTGGTCGAGGCTGTCCGGGGGCCTGCGCGCGGCGATGCGAAACGACAGGAATGGCCGCAGCTCGAGGTTCAGGCCCGGCTGGATCCCGCGCACCCCAAAATAATCCAGCGCCCAGGAGATCCTCCCCGGCAGGCCCTGCGGCGCCGGCGAGAGCACATCGGTCTCGCCGACCTCGTTCACCCAGCGGCCGACGTTGACGCCGAAGGTGTGCTCCTCCTTGGCGCCGAAGCGCAGCGTCGACCAGGGCACGAACATCTCCGAGCTCCAGCCGTGGTCGGTCACCTTGCCGGCCGTCTGCCACACCCCGTCCCACAGCGGCTCCTCGCTGTCGTCGCGAAACAGCTGCGCGTCCGCCTGCGAGCCCGAGGGGTTGGCGACGAACACGTAGCCGTTGGTGTCGTTGTTGTCGGCGTCGATCTCCAGCCAGACCAGGTCGCTCGGGCCCATCTGGTCCTTGCGAAACACCCCGCCGCGGACCTGCTTCGGGTCGCCGTGACACACGTAGGCGACGTAGATGCCCTTGCGTCCGTACGCGACCCGGATCTCGGTCTCCTGCGTCGGCGCGAAGCCGTAGCGCGGCTCGACCTGCACCATCTCCGGCACCCGCGGCACCACCGTCCACGCCGACTCGGTGATGTGGCCGTCGATCGTGATCGCGTCGTCGTCGATGCGATGCGCGAGCATCCGCACCC
>NZ_JACCSO010000090.1 GCF_013812955.1 Nannocystis sp.
GGGCCACCCCGCTGGCGCCGGCCGGCGGCGCGGCCACGACCACGCCCTGCAGGCGATCGCCGAGCACCGAGGACAGCGCCACCTCGAAGCGGGCCGGCGCGGCCAGGTGGTCGGCGAGGATGCCGAGCACGCCGAGCTGCTCGCGGTGCTGCATGATCAGCTGCACGCCGCTGGCGCAGCCGCGGTAGCGGGCCTGGATCTCCTCGAGCGACTGCGCGCGCGAGCGGATCTTCTGCAGCTCGCCGCGGGCCGCGTCGAGCGCCTGCTCCGAGGCCCGCACCCGCTGCTTGGTCTCCTGCTTGTCGCGGTCGATGCCGGTGCGCCGCTGCGCGAGCTCGGCGACCTGCTCGGCCGCGATGTCCCGCGCCTCGACCGCGACCTCGAGGTCCGCGCTGTCGCGCTCGAGGTTGATCTGCAGCAGCTCGACCTCGCCGCCCATGCTCGCCAGGCGCTGCTCGAGCTCGACCAGGCCCTCCGCGCGGGCCCCCAGCTGGGCCGCCACGCTCGCCTCTCGTGCATGCAGCCGCGACAGCTCCGAGCGCGAGCGCTCGTGCTCCGACGCCTCCCCGCGCAGCCGCCCATTGAGCCCGTCGTGCTCCTCCTGCAGCCGCGCCGTCAGGTCCTCGTGACCCTCGTCGCCGCCGTCGAGCAGCGCCTCGTGCTGCTCGCGCACCTGCGCCAGCTCCACCTCGAGGCTCTCCAGGCTGCGCCCGAGCACCCCGGACTCCGCCCGCGCCTGGGCCACACTCCCGCGCAGCGCCTCCTGCTCGCGGCGGCGGTACTGCTCCTCCGCCTCGGCCAGGCGCACCCGGTTCTCGAGGTCGAAGACCCGCTGCTGGCGCTCGCCGAGCTGCTGCTCGGCCTGGCTGGCCTCGAGGCGGGCCGCCTCGCCGCGCGCCTCGTGGCCGCTGAGGGCCGAGCGCAGCGCCTGGGCCTGCTCGCTGAGGTCGGCGCGGCGGGCCTCGAGGATGCGGCCGGTCATCGACAGCTCGAGGAAGCGGTGGCTCGCCATCCACAGGTCGAGCTCGCGCAGCTCGGCGCGGTAGCGCTTGTAGCGCTCGGCCTTCTGGGCCTGGCGGCGGAGGTTGCCGAGGCGCCCCTCGAGCTCATTGAGCACGTCGCGCACGCGCAGCAGGTTCTGCTGGGTCTGCCCGATCTTGACCTCTGCGGCCTGCTTCTGGGCCTTGAAGCGGGTGATGCCGGCCGCCTCGTCGATGATGTAGCGGCGCTCCTCCGGCTTGCTGCTGACGATGCGACCGACCTGGCCCTGCTCGATGATCGAGTAGCCGCGGGTGCCCGCGCCGGTGCCGGTCATCAGCTCCTGGATGTCCCGCAGGCGGCAGGGCACCTTGTTGATCAGGTACTCCGAGGTCCCGTCGCGCAGCAGCCGGCGGGTCACCGCGATCTCGGCGAAGTTGATGTACGAGGCCGGCACCTGGCCGCTGTTCTCGAAGGTCAGCGTCACCTCCGCCGCCTGGCCCGGGCCGCGGGTGCTGCAGCCGGCGAAGATCACGTCGGCCATGCCGCTGCCGCGCAGGTGCTTGGCCCGCTGCTCGCCGAGGCACCAGCGCATCGCGTCGACGATGTTCGACTTGCCGCAGCCGTTCGGGCCGATGATGGACGTCACGTGGTCGTCCACGTGCACGACCTCGCGGTCGGCGAACGACTTGAAGCCGGCGATCTCGATCTTCTTGATGCGCATCGAAGGGCCGCCCGGGCCGCTGGGGGCCCCGGACGCCCCTCGGATAGCACTCGCGAGCGCTTTGGAAAATGCCAAGCCTCACAAAGCCCGCCCCTGGCCCGAGTTTTCCGCCCGGGCCCCGGGCCCCGCACCCCCGTCCCGGAGATCCGCCGGGATCTCGCCCCCGCGCCCCACCTGCGTGCCGACTTTTTGCGGGAGCGCCGCCTGTGCTACGCAGTCCCTCCACCGATGCCGTTCGAACTGATCGTGGTCCTCATCGCCCTCGGCGTGCTCGTGCTCGCCGGCGCGGTGGTCGTCGTCGTCCGGCGCTCCCGGGCCGCCCTGCCCCCGGCACACACCCCGCGCGAGCTGCCCTCGTCCGCGAAGATCCGCCCGGTCGTCGACGCCCCGATCGAGGGCCCGATCGACTGGTCGCGCGCTGTGCAGGACCGCGACGGCGCCGTGCCGCTGCCGAAGGACAAGCCCCGCAGCGAGCGTCCCGGGCCCCGCAGCCCCGCCGAGGAGGCCCGCCAGGCCGAGCGCCGCCGCTACGAGCTCGGCCTCGCCCGGACCCGCGGCGGCTTCGTGGCCCGGCTCGCCCAGCTGTTTCGCGGCAAGCCCCGCGTCAGCCGCGAGCTAAAGGATGAGGTCGAGGAGGTCCTGTTCACGGCCGACATCGGCGCAAAGACCGCGCAGAAGTTGCTCGACCAGGTCACCGCGCTGCTCGACCGCAGCCAGATCGCCGACCCCGAGCAGATCTGGGCCGTCATCCGCCGCGAGGCCCGGGAGATCCTCCTCCGACCGATCCCCGCGACGCCCCCGGCGCCGTTCCCCGACCCCTACGTGCTGCTGATGATCGGCGTCAACGGCGTCGGCAAGACCACCACCCTCGGCAAGCTCGCCGCCCGCCATCAGGCCGAGGGCCGCAAGGTCCTGCTGGTCGCCGGTGACACCTTCCGCGCCGCCGCCGGCGAGCAGCTCGAGCTGTGGGCGGGGCGGGCGGGCTGCGAGATCGTGCGCGGTGCCGAGGGCTCGGACCCGGCAGCCGTCGTCTTCGACGCGCTTGCAGCGGCGAGGGCGCGCGGGAGCGACGTCGTCATCTGCGACACGGCCGGCCGCCTGCACACCCAGCAACACCTGATGAATGAGCTGGCGAAGGTGCGCGAGGTGATCGCGAAGCAGGTGCCCGAGGCGCCGCACGAGACGCTGCTGACGATCGACGCCACCACCGGCCAGAACGGGCTGCGCCAGGCGCTTCTCTTCCGCGAGGTGGTGGACGTGTCCGGCATCGTGCTCACCAAGCTCGACGGCACCGCCAAGGGCGGAATCGCGCTCGCGATCGCCAGCGAGCTGGCGCTGCCGGTCAAGATGATCGGGATCGGAGAGGGGATCGAGGACCTGCGCCCGTTCGATCCCCACGACTTCGCCAGCGCGATCCTCGGAGACGATTCGAAGCAGTCGGCCGCAATGCCGAATGCCTCCCGGG
>NZ_JACCSO010000095.1 GCF_013812955.1 Nannocystis sp.
CACCAGCACCCGCGCCCCGGCCTGCACCCCGACGCGCGCGGCCATCTGCTTGAGGCTGGTGGCGGCGCGGGTGTCCATCTCGACCGCCCACAGCTCGCGCACCAGGCGGGACAGCCCGCGCGTGAAGTTGCCGGCCCCCGCGAACAGCTCGAGGCCTCGGCGCTGCGCATCGCCCTCGGCCCAGCGCAGCACATGGGCCACGAGCGCGGCGTTCTGGGCGGCCTGGGCCTGGGCGAAGCCGAACGGACCGGTCCGAACGGACATGTCCTCGGGGCCAGCTGCGTCGAGCTCGAGGGTGGCGAGGCCGACCCCGAGGTCGCTGCGTGGACCGGCGACGACGATGCCGACCAGGACCTCGTCGAGCAGCGCCTGGAGCTTGGCCTGCACCACCGTGCCCTCGCCGGCCAGCATCGGCATCTGGACCAGCTGCCCGCCGATCTCGGCCTGGGCCGAGATCCCGAGGATCGCCCGGCGACCGTCGCTGAGTCCGTGCAGCTCGCCCCGGCCCGGCAGCGCCCGCGCGAGCCGGCGAAACTTGGCGAGCGCGTGGCGCAGCGGCGCATCGAGGATCGGGCATCCGGGTGCATCGACCACCGCATGTCCGCCACGACCGAAGAAGCCGAGCTGCAGCCCCGCCGCGGTCTGCTCGAAGTGCAGGCGCGCGCGCCGACGATAACCGAGCGAGCTCGGGCTCGGCACGATCGTGCTGACCGTGACCCCGAGCTTGCGCGCCAGGTCGCCGACGATCTGGGCCTTGAGCCCCGCCTGCGCCTCCGGTCGCACGTGCTGCCAGCCGCAACCACCACAGGCGCCCGCGAGCGCGCAGGGGGCCTCCTGACGCATCGGGCTCGCCTGCAGCACCTCCAACAGATGGCCGCGGATCATCCGCGCCTTGACCTGCCGCGGCTCGACCTGCAGCTCGTCGCCGGGCAGTCCGCCCTCGACGAACCACACCCGCGTATCGGCGCCCTCGCCCTGCGCCCGGCCGATGCCCTCGCCGCCGTTGCCGACCGCGTGGATGGTCACGCGTGTCGCGGGGGCCATGGTTTCACTTCCTCTTTTTGCCGTCGTTGTTGTCAAAGTCGAGTCTGATCTTGTCGTGCCTGGCATCCGACTGGTCCGACTTGCCTGGCTGTTCCGACTTCACCGGCTTCACCGGCTTCACTGGCTTCTCCTGGGCATCGACGTCGATCACGCGCTCACGCGCGGGCCGCTGGGTGCCGAGGGCGTTGTCCGGCGGACCCTGCGGCGGCTGCCCGAAGCCGGGGAAGCCGCCCGGCATGCCGCCCGCGCCGCCCTGCATCATCTTGGCGAGGTCGGCGAGCGGGTTCTGGGCCTTGGGCTTGGGGATCAGCAGCGACGCGAGGGCGAAGGCCGCCGCGGTGCCGCCGAGCACGTAGAGGCTCGCCTCGTGGCCCCTCGCGACCCCGCAGGTGACCGCGGACAGCCAGAAGAAGCCGGCGACGTAGGCCATGCAGCCGGCGCCGCGGGACAGCCCGAGCAGGCCGATCAAGGCGACGCCGCCGCCGGCGAGCATGATCAGCGTCGACAAGTAGTACGGCTGCAGCGTCAGGAAGGCGCCGACGATCGTGATGACGGCGCCGAGCCCGAACAACATGCCGCGGCGGCGCATCTCCTTCTTGATCCGGTCGAGCGCGTTCGGGGGCAGCGCGCTGAGCATCTGGGCGTATTGCTGGCGGGGGTCCTGGGCCATGGCCGTGGGTTCTTCCGTGCGTTCGTGCGTGCGTGCTGCGGAGTGCGTGCTGCGACAGCTTAGCCGCGGGCGTGGCGGCGCATGACTTCGCGGCTGAGGATGACGCGCTGGATCTCGCTCGTGCCCTCGAAGATGCGGGTCACGCGGATGTCGCGGAGGAAGCGCTCGACGGGGAACTCGCGCGAGTAACCATAACCGCCGAGGATCTGCACCGCCCGGTCGCATGCGGCGTGGCCGCGCTCGCTGGCCATCAACTTCGCCATCGAGGCCTCGGTCGTGAAGCCCTTGCCCTGCTCCTTGAGCCAGGCGGCGCGCAGCAGCAGCAGGCGCGCCGCGTCGAGCTCGGTGGCGCTGTCGGCCAGCATCCACTGGATCGCCTGGAAGCCGGCGATCGCCTGGCCGAACTGCTGGCGCTCGAGCGCGTAGTCGCGGGCGAAGTCCGTCGCGGCCAGGCCGCAGCCGAGCGCCAGCGCGGCGATGCCGATGCGGCCGCCGTCGAGGGCCATCATCGCCACGCGAAAGCCTCGCCCCTCCTCGCCGAGCAGCGCGTCGTCGCCGAGCTCGATGTCGTTGAACTCGAGCGCCGTGGTCGTGCTGCCGTGCTGGCCGAGCTTGTGCTCCGGCTTGCCGCGGACCAGCCCGGGGGCGTCGCCGCGGACCAGGAACGCGGTGATGCCCGCCGAGCCCGGCAGGTCCTGGGTGCGCGCCCAGACCACGAACAGGCCGGCATCGGTGCCGCTGGTGATCCACAACTTCTGGCCGGTGAGCAGCCAGCCCTTGTCGGTCTTGTGGGCCCGCGTGCGCATGCCCGCGGGGTCGCTGCCGGCGCCGGCCTCCGACAGCGCGAAGCCGCCGACCACGTACTCGCCGCTGCACAACCTCGGCACGTGCAGCTCGCGCTGCTCGGGCGTGCCGAACTTGGCGACCACCTCGGCGACCATGTTGCTGACCGTCAACGCGACGGTCGTGCTGGCGCAGACGCGACCGAGCTCGATGACCGCGAGGGCGTAGGCGACCGCGCCGGCCTCGACCCCGCCGAGGGCCTCGGGGATGTTGATGCCGAGCAGGCCGAGCGCCGCGGCCTCGCGCAGGGACTCGTGCGGGAAGCCGCCCTCGATGTCGAGGCTCGCGGCGCGCGGCGCCAGCACGCGCGCCGCGAATTGCCGCGCGGTGTCGACGACCATCTGCTGCGCATCATCGAGGGACAGGTCGAACACGCGGGGCTCCTAGAACTGCTCGCCGACCTTGCCGGAGTAGGTGTAGACGTAGTCGACCTCGGGCGGCGGGTCGAACTCCCACTTCGCGGCCGACTCCTCGACGCAGGGCCCGAAGAGCTTGGCCTCGCGGGCCTGGTTCTCCTTCTTGCCCTTGGGCGGCTTGCGCTCCTTGATGTCCATCGCGGTGATGCGGGCCTTGGTGACCTTGCCGGTGGTGGCGATGGCGAACTCGACCGAGAAGGTGCCGGCGATCCAGCGGTTCTCGAAGGCCTCCATGTCGCGCTGCAAGCAGCGGCCGAAGTCGCGCTCATACACGTTCTCGACCGCGTCCTGGATCGACTTCAGGACGTTGGGCGACACGCCCTTGCCTTCGTCCTTGTACTCCTGCTCGCCGTCGTGGGTGACCATGTCCTTCTCGTAGTCGGACTTCTGGTACTGGGCGAACAGGTCCTGCTCGCCCTGGTTCTGCTTTTCGGTCTGGCGCTTGGCGCAGCCGGAGCTCAGCGCCAGGGCGGCGGCGAGGAGAGAGAGGTGCAGCGACGAGAAGTGGTGCGACATGGCGGTGTTCCTCCGGGCGGACGATGGGTGGCGCGATGGTACCAGCGCACGCTCACTTGCGCGACTTGAGCAGCGAGGCGGCGATGACGAGGCGCTGGATCTCGCTGGTGCCCTCGTAGATCTCGGTGATCTTGGCGTCCCGGAAGTGGCGCTCGGCCGGGTACTCGGTCACGTAGCCGTTCCCGCCGAAGATCTGCAGGGCGTCCTTGGCGACCTTGTTGGCGGTCTCCGAGGCGAACAGCTTGGCCATCGCCGACTCGCGGGTGTGGTTCTGCCCGCGCGACTTCAACCAGGCCGCCCGGTAGGTCAACAGCCGGGCGGCGTCGATCGCCGTCAGCATGTCGGCGAGCATGAAGCCGACCGCCTGGTGGTCGATGATCCGCTTGCCGAAGGTCTTGCGGTCGCCGGCGTACTCGGCGGCGGCCTCGAAGGCGGCGCGCGCGATGCCCAGGGCCTGGGCGGCGATGCCGATGCGCCCGCAGTCGAGGGTGCTCATCGCCACCTTGAAGCCCTTGCCGACCTCGCCGAGCACCTGGTCCGCGGGCACGCGATGGTCGGTGTAGAAGATCTGGCACGAGTGGCTGGCGCGGATGCCGAGCTTGTCGTCCTTGGGGCCGCGGGCGACCCCCTCGGCGTGCATGTCGATGATGAACGCCGTGATCCCGTGGTTGCCCTTCTCCGGCTCCGTCATCGCGAACAAGATCCCGGTGTCCGCCTGCGGCCCGTTGGTGATCCAGTTCTTGACGCCGTTGATGACGAAGTCATCGCCGTCGCGGACCGCGGTGGTCTTCTGCGCCGCCGCGTCGCTGCCCGCGTTCGGCTCGCTGAGCTGGAAGCAGCCGAGCCGCTCGCCGCGGGCCAGCGGTCGCAGCCAGCGCTGCTTTTGGGCCTCATTGGCGAACTTGACCAGCGGGTCGCAGACCAGCGAGTTGTTGACCGACATGATCACGCCCGTCGACGCGCAGGCGGCCGAGACCTCCTCCATCGCCAGCACGTACGAGATCGGGTCGAGGCCGCTGCCGTCGTACTCCTCGGCCACCTCGATGCCCATCAGGCCGAGCTCGGCCATGCGCGCGACCAGCTCGGCCGGATAGCGGTGCTCGCGATCGAGCGCGGCCGCCAGCGGCTTGACCTCGCGGATCGCAAACTGACGCACGGTCTCGAGCAGGGCTTGTTGGTCGTCGGTGAGGCTCAGGTCCATGGTGTCTCGGCGGTGGTGTCTCGGCGGTCAGTGGTCTCGGCGGGGTCAGCGGTCGCGGGGGTCGCGGGTGGAAGGCTCGCTCAGGGCTGGCCGTGGTCGGGGCGGCCGGTGAAGGCGGCGGGGCGCTTGCCGAGGAAGGCGGCCATGCCCTCGCGCTGGTCGGCGGTGCTGAACAGGCGGGCGAAGGCGTCGATCTCGAGCGAATTGGCCGCGGCCAGCGGCAGCTCGCTGCCGCGGTGCAGCACGCTCTTGGCGACCGCGACCGCCTGCGGGCCCATCTGGGCGATCGTCTCGCAGGTCTTGATCGCCGCCGGCAGCAGCTGGTCGGCGGGCAGCACCTTGTTGGCGAGGCCGATGCGCAGGGCCTCGGCGGCGTTGATGATCTCGCCGCTCATGCACAGCTCGAGCGCGCGGGCGAGGCCGACCCGACGCAGCAGCCGCTGCGTCCCGCCGAAGCCGGGGATGACGCCGAGCTTGACCTCGGGCTGGCCGAACTTCGCCGCCTCGCTGGCGTAGATGAAGTCGCAGGCGAGCGCGAGCTCGCAGCCGCCGCCGAGCGCGAAGCCGTTGACGGCGGCGATCACCGGGATCGGCAGCGCGGCCAGCCGCTCGCCGAGGGTGTGGCCCTGGCGCGAGAACTCGCGGGCCTCGTCCTCGGACATCTCGTGCATCGCGGCGATGTCGGCCCCGGCGACGAAGGCCTTGCCGGCCCCGGTCAAGATCAGGGCGCGCAGCCGGCCCTCGGCCGCGTCGGCCCCGGCGATGCGCACGGCCTCGGTCAGCTCGCGCACGAGCGTGACGTCGAGGGCGTTGAGCGCCTGCGGCCGGTTGAGGGTGAGGACGCGGACCGGACCGTGGTCGGCCGACAGCAGGGACTCGAAGCTGGTGGTCATGCTTTGCTCGCGTAGTTGTAGAAGCCGCGACCGGTCTTGCGGCCGTGCCAGCCGGCGGCGACGTGCATGCGCAAGATGTTGGGCGCGCGGTACTTGTCGTCGCCGAGCTCGCGGTGCAGCACGTCGGCGATCGCCAGGCAGGTGTCGAGGCCGATCAGGTCGGCGAGCTCGAGCGGGCCCATCGGGTGATTGAGGCCGAGCTTGGCCCCCGTGTCGATGTCCTCGGCGGTCCCGAGGCCCTCCTGCAGGGCGAAGCCGGCCTCGTTGATCAGCGGGATCAGGATCCGGTTGACCAGGAAGCCCGGGCAGTCCTTGCTGGTGATGGTCGTCTTGCCGAGCTTGCGGGCCATCGCCACGGTGGCCTCGTAGACCGCGTCGGCGGTCTGCAGGCCGCGGATGATCTCGACCAGCTTCATCAGCGGGACCGGGTTCATGAAGTGCATGCCGATCACGTGGTCGGGGCGGCTGGTGGCCGCGGCGAGCAGCGTGATGCTGATCGAGCTGGTGTTGCTGGCGAGGATCGCCCCCGGACGCGCGGCCTGGTCGAGCTCGCGAAACAACTTCTTCTTGAGGTCGATGTTCTCGGTCGCGGCCTCGATCAGGAGGTCGGCCGGGGCCAGGCCCGCCGCGCCGACCACCGCCGTGATGCGCAGGGCGACCGCGTCGCGCGCCTCGGCCGTCAGCTTGCCCTTCTCGACCAGACGGCCGAGCTGCTTGACGATGCCCGCCTTGCCGGCGTCGGCCCGCTCCTGGCTGACATCGGCGAGGAGCACCGTGTAACCGGTCTGGGCCGCCACCTGGGCGATGCCGGCGCCCATCTGCCCGGCCCCGAGCACGCCGATGATCTTGACCTCGCTGGAAACGTCGCTGGAACTTGAGGACATGTGCTTCTCCGAAAATGCGACCGCAAAAACGCGGCTCAGCGCCCGGCCATCTCGATCATGAGCGCGACGGCCTCGCCGCCGCCGATGCACAGCGAGGCGACGCCGCGGCGCTTGCCGTCCTGCTTCAGCGCGTAGATCAGGGTGGTCAGCACGCGCGCGCCGGAGCAGCCGATCGGGTGACCGAGGGCGATCGCGCCGCCGCGGGTGTTCAGGCGCTCGGGGTTGATGCCGACGCGATCCTGGTTGACCAGCGCGACCACGGCGAAGGCCTCGTTGAGCTCCCACAGATCGACATCGTCGGCGACGTGTCCGGTCTTATGCAGGAGGGTGGCGATCGCGCCGGCCGGGGCGGTCGTGAACCACTCCGGCGCCTGGGCGTGGCCGGCGTAGCCCGTGATCGTCGCCAGCGGCGTGATACCGCGGCGGTCCGCCTCCTCACGCGACATCACCACCAGCGCCGAGGCGCCGTCGTTGAGGGTCGAGGCGTTGCCCGCGGTGATCGTGCCGTTCTTGTCGAACGCGGGTCGCAGGCTGGCGAGCTTGTCGGGGTCGCCCTTGAAGGGCTGCTCGTCGTCGACCACGGTGGTCGGCGGACCCTTGCGCGAGGGCACCTGGACCGCGACGATCTCATCGCGGAACTTGCCCTCCTTGACCGCCGCCTGGGCCCGGCGGTAGCTGTCCGCGGCGTAGGCGTCCTGGCGATCGCGGGGGATCTGGCACTCGCGGGCGCACAGCTCGCCGGCGCTGCCCATGTGGAAGTTGTTGTACGGGTCCCACAGGCCGTCGTGCACGAGGCCGTCGACCAGCGCGCCGTTGCCGAGGCGGTAGCCGGTGCGCGCCTGCGGCAGCAGGTACGGCACGTTGCTCATGCTCTCCATGCCGCCGGCGACGATGATGTCCGCGTCACCGGCACGGATCGCCTGGGCCGCGAGCATCACCGCCTTGAGGCCCGAGCCGCAGACCTTGTTGATCGTGACGCAGCCGACCGCGTCGGGGATCCCGGCGCCGCGGCTGGCCTGACGCGCGGGCGCCTGGCCCTGCCCTGCCGGCAGCACGCAGCCCATCAGCACCTCCTGCACGTCCTTGCCCTCGATGCCGGCGCGCACGAGCGCGGCCTGAATGGCGATGCTGCCGAGCTGCGGGGCGGTGAGCGCGGCCAGGCTGCCCTGGAACGACCCGATCGGGGTGCGTGCGGCGCTGGCGATGACGACTTCGCGAGCCATGGAGACGATCCTTCGTTGCGGGGTTGTGGCGCTGCGGCGGGGACGCGACAAAGCCGCGATTTTCGCCGCTTTGGCGGCCCCCCCGACGTGATTCGATCACCTAGCACGCGGGCGCCGGGCCGAGAAAGGGCCAGGACCCGCGAGCCCCGCGGCGCCACCTGCGATGACTCACAGGAGCCGTCTGGCGGCCACCTGCGGCCCGTCTGCGCGTCGACTCGTGGGCGGTCGGTGCAGCGTCAAAGGTCACATCGACCAGCGCCGCCGGAGGGGCCCCGCCCCTGTTGACTTGCCGCCTCGGGATGCGGTACCCACCACGTCCCCCGCTGGGGTAGCTCAGATGGTTAGAGCGAGGGATTCATAACCCCTAGGTCGGCGGTTCAATTCCGCCCCTCAGCACCAGGCCCGCATCTTCGCCGATGTGGGCCTTTTTCTTGGGCCCACCTCGGTCCGGCGCCGCGAGGACCGGCCTCAGCCCTCGTCGGTGAAGAAACGGGCCGCCCGGCGCAGGATCTCCGGCCGCCACTGCAGCGTGCTGTGCACGCCGCCGACGAACTCCGGGACGATCCCAGGCAGGGCCGTCTCGGCGACCCCGACCAGGCCGTCGTTGTTGCCGGCGATGCGCCGGCTGTAGCCGACCTCGCTGCCGCGGCGGCCGCCCGCCAGCACCAGCACCGCGGCGCTCGCCGGCGGCCGGGGCAAGTTAGCCACCCGGCTCGGCAGCAGCTCGGCAGCGGCGGCCCCGTACAGCCACTGAAACGGCTTAAAATCCCGCAGCGAGTGGGCCAGCGCGGCGCCCTGGTTGGGCGGCGCGAGCATCACGACCCGCTGCCGCTGCGACTGCGCGGCCGCACCGGTGCGCGCCAGGTAAGCGCGCGCGACCAGTCCGCCCATGCTGTGCGTCAAGATCCCCAGCAGCGGCGCGGGCTCGCCGAGCCAGCCGCCGACGAAGGCCTCGAGGCGCTCGCCGTGTTGCTCGAGGCTCTGCGCCCGGGTCGCATAACCGAAGGCCCGCGCGTTGAAGCCGAGCCGCCGCAGATACCACACGATTGGCCACAGCCCGGCCTGGGAGCGCAGCGCCCCGTGGATCACCACCACCGGCGGGCGCGCGCTCGGGGCGTCGGTCCCGGGGGCGTCGGTCACGGGATCGTCCGTCACCGGGTGGTCGACCAGGGTCCACCCTCCCAAAACCGCAGGCCGCCGGGCGTCGCCGCGGCCAGGCTCGCCTGCACGCGGCTGGCGATCCACAGCACCAGCAGCAGGCCGAGCCCGGAGATCTGCGCCAGGCGCAGGGGTCCGAGCACCTCGGGCGAGGCGTCGTGGCGCAGCGGGTCGAGCAGCGCCCGTCCGGCGACGAACACGGCGATCGCCACGAAGAAGACCGCGCCGCTGTAGCGCCGCGTGCGACGGACCCACAGCGCGACCCCGAGGGTCACGCACGCCAGCAGCGCCTCGTAGCCCTGGACCGGGTGCACCGGGGCCGAGGCGACATCGGTGACGCCGGGCAGACCCTGCAGTGACACGCTGTGCAGCAGGAACGCCGGCGAGCCCGGCGGATAGCTGATGGCGAACATGTGCCCGAGATCCTCCGGGCCGACGTAGCGGCCGAAGTCGCCGCCGGCCAGCAGGGCCCCGATGCGCTCGAAGATCGCGCCGAGCGCGAAGCCCGGGACCCCGCAGTCGAGCCAGGCCAGCAACGGCACGGATGTCCATCGGCAGCCGATCAGGCTGACCATCAGCGCCGCGAAGGCGCCGCCGAACACGGTCATGCCGCCCGAAGGCAGCTGGCGCAGCTCGGTGAGCCCGAAGGGCATGCCCTGCTGCATCAGCCAGATCCCCCGCGCGAACACCAAACCGACGATCGCACTGGCGACGAAGACGACGCCGAGGCGCTCCGTCGGCAGGCGATCACCGCGGGCCAGCGCGAGGCTCAGGAGCCACGCGCTCACCAGCGCGAGGCCCATGAAGAAGCCGTACGAGGACACCGCGAAGGTGGTGCCCGGCACGATGAAGAGTTCCGGATGCATCGAATGCCAGAAGCTTGATGCGGGTCGCTTGAAGTTCGCGGCTCGCAGCCCGAGGCCTGCGGCTCGAGGCGTTACACCCGAGCCCGCAGTCCGAGGCCGCGGCTACTCCTCCGCGTAGACGGCTTCTTCTTTCTCTTGCGCCTCTTTGCACTGGATGCAGAGCGGCGCCTCGGGGCGGGCCTGGAGGCGCTTGAGGGCGATGGTGTCCTCGCACTCCTCGCACACGCCGTAGGTGCCCTCGTCGATCTTTCGCAGGGCCAGCTCGATCTTGTCCATCAGGAACTTCTCGCGGCCGCGGAGGCGGAAGCTGAAGGCCTGCATGTACTCGCTCGACGCCTGGTCGACCTCGTCGAAGCGATCGTCCGGTGAAAGCACCATGTCGCTCTCCAGGGTCTTGCGCGCCTGGGTAATCAACGATTGCCGGCGTTCCTCGAGGATCGCGCGGAATTTCTTCATCTGAGCTTCAGTCAAGGCCATGGTGCCGCTCCCGTCCTGTCCTCGGCGTCCGAGGGTAACACAGCGATGTGCCACTTCGGGGGGCGGCAATATAGCCCGAATCGCTACTGCGTAAACACGCCGCGCACAAAGAAGGTCAAAAGTTCGTCTGCGAGCCGCTCCGGGGCCATGCACCACGGCGACGCCGGCGAAGTTACCCCGGAAACTACGCTCGAAACGACCCGGTGAGATCGGGAAGGATCGCCCGACTGCGTGGGACCCGCAGCCCCGGAAGCCGGTCCTGACCGCTCGCCTTCACGCTCGTCGGTGCCGACCTGGCTGCCGGCTTGGCTACCGGCCTGGCTGCCGGCCTGGCTGCCAGTCACTGTCCCGGGGGCGGCCTCGGTTTGGGGCCCGGGCCGCGCGTCGAGCATGCGGCCGAGGACCTCCTTCAGACCGGCCAGGGCTGCCACCGCGATCACGTGCACATCACAGTCGCGCGCGAAGCCGAGGGCATGTCCGACGCGCACTGCCTGGCCGATCAGGCCGATCACCTGCTGATAGAAGAGGTCGAGCTGGGCCCTGGCCTCGGCGTCGCCGCCGTCGCTGCGCAGCATGACGGTGGCGAGATCGGCGTGGGCCAGCACCGTGTTCATGACCCGCCGGAAGTTGGCCCTCATCTGCGCAAGCGGCTCGCCGTCCGCCGGATCGAGGGAGATCTTACGAACACTGCCTCGAATCAACTCGAGGAAGGTCGCCGACAATTCGGCAAATACCTCGCGCTTGCTCGTAAAGTACAGGTAGAAGGTCCCCCGCGCGATCTGGGCCGCGTCGATGATGTCGTTCACCGAGGTCGCGTGATAGCCCTTCTCCTTGAACACCCGTGTTGCGGCCGCGAGGATCGTACTTCGGCGTTGTTCGCGACGCGCTTGCGCTCGCAGCGCACGGCCGTCGGACTCCTCTCCGGACCATGCGGCGGTTGTCGCGCTGCGCGCCTCCGCCCCCAATTCGGCGGGCGGCACTGTCGATGTTTCACCATCGGCGGCGCCCGCGGCGGGTGCATAGGCTTCACGGTCGCGATTGACAGTCAATCGCCGCGCAGCCTACCCTAAAATCCGCGATTATCACTAGAGGAGACCACCAAAGCATGGCCAGCTCGGACAAGCGCAAGCAGTCGCTCTATTTCCCGGAACAGATGCTGAAGGAGATTCAGGATGAGGCTGCGCGCCAGGACCGCTCGCTGTCATGGATCGTCCAGAAGGCGTGGAAAATCGCCCGAAAGGACATCATGAAGTACCCCAGCGTCAATGACCTGGCGGACGACGGCGCGGACGACGAACGCGGCCGCAACGAGTGAACC
>NZ_JACCSO010000101.1 GCF_013812955.1 Nannocystis sp.
GCTCGAGGCCGCCCGGCGCGACCCCGCCGCCCTCCCGACCCTGCACGAGCGACTCGCCGCCGCCCTCACCGACACCCACGCGCTGCTGCAACAGCAGGGCCTGCGCCGCTTTCGTCCGCTGCTCTCGGAGCTGCTGCTGCCGCCGCTGACCAGCCTACAAACCGCCCTGCGCGAGCAGGACAAGCTCGCCCTCACCCGCGCCTACTGCCAGGAGATCCACGCGCCCCTGCTCGCCCTCGTCGCCCGCTACCCCTTCGTGGCCGGCGCCCGCGACGAGCTCAGCCTCGCCGAGTTCACCGCCTTCTTTCACCCCGAGACCGGCGCCCTCCGCCGCTTCCGCGACGCCCAGCTCGCCCCCCTCATCGTCGTGCACGGCCTCGAGTTCACGCCCCGTCCCACCGCCCGCACCGACGAGCACCCGCTCTCACCCGCCGTGCTCGCCCTCCTCCACCGCGCCGCCGTGCTCGGCGAGCTCGCCTTCCCCGCCGGTGAGCTCGGCCTCGACCTCGACCTCGACCTCCACTGCAACGCCGACATCGGCCGCGTCACCTTCACCCTCGACGGCGCCACCCACAGCTACACCTGCGGCCCCGGTGCCCGCACCCGCATGCGCTGGCCCGGACCCGCAGACCCCCGCGGCGCCACCCTCGAGCTCACCGGCCGCGACGGCCGACACGAGACCATCCCCGGCCACGGACCCTGGGGCCTCTGGCGCCTGCTCGAGAAGGACGGCCTCGTCCTCCCACCCGACGACAACAGCCACGCCCGCCAGGTCTTTCGCCTCGACCTCCGCGCCAGCCGCCTCGGCACCCTCGACCTCGCCCTCGCCACCGCCCGCACCCGCGGCGCCAGCCTGCTGCACGGCCTCCCCGGCCGCAATCCCACGCTGCTCGGCCCACTGCGCGTGCACGAGCTGCTGAGTCCACCCGCCGCCCTGTTCACCGGCCTCTCCACCTGCCCCGAGCTCCCGACCCCCGGCAATTGACCTGTCCCAAAAGCCATCCGTCCGAAGACCCGCCGCTCGACCTGTCTCAAAAGCCATCCCATCATTCAATGACCTGCTCATCCACCGCTCGACCTGTCCCCAAAGCCATCTCATCGTGTCACCCAATCAACCATCACGCGCCCTGATCGACCGCGCGATCGCCGAGCTCGACCGCCGCCTCGCCCGGACCTTGCGCGCCCTCCTGCAGCACCCCGCCGTCCAGCACCTCGAGTCGCTCTGGCGGGCTTTACACCGCCTGCTCGAGCACGCCCGCCCGCACGACAACATCCGCGTCGACCTCCTGTGCTGCAGCCAAGCCGAGCTCCAGGCCGACTTCGAGCGCGCCGGCGATCCCTCGCTCGCCGGCCTGCACCACCTCGTCTACATCCGCGCCTACGCCAGCTTCGGCGGTCGCCCCTACGGCCTGCTGTGCGCCGCCTACCGCTTCGGTCCGGACGCCGACGACCTCGAGCTCCTGCGCCGCTGCGCCGCCGTGGCGGCCCTCGCCCACGCCCCCTTCATCGCCGACGTCGCGCCCGCCCTGCTCGGCCTGCACGACCTCACGGAGCTGACTCGGCTGCGCGACCTCCCTGCCGCCCAGAGCGGCCCGCGCTTCGCCGCCTGGCAGGCCTTTCGTGCCAGCCCCGACGCCCGTCACGTCGTCCTCTGTCTGCCCCGCTTCCTCCTGCGCGCCCCCTACAGCCCCGAATCCTCGCCAAATCAACCTTTGCGCTTTCGCGAGCCCATCGACCACCCCGACCAGCTGTTATGGGGCCCGGCCGCGCTGCTGCTCGCCATGCGCACCGCCGACGCCTTCGCCGAGCAGCGCTGGTGTGCCGGCCTCGTCGGCACCCGCGGCGGCCCGGCCCTGCTCCGCCTGATCCGTCCGGTCGTCACCCATTGCACCCTCGAGCTGCTGCTCCCACCCCGCTGCGAGCGCGACCTCGCCGACGCCGGTCTCCTGGCCTTCACCGTCGAGCGCACCACCGGCCGCGCGATCGTCCGCGAGGCCCCCAGCGTGCAACGCCTCGGCGACCGCCTCGCCGCCCAGCTCCCCTACGTGCTGCTCGTCAGCCGCCTCGCCCACTATCTGCAACGTGTCCAGCGCGAGCGGGTCGGCCAGTGGGACGACCGCGCCGCGCTGCAACGCGAGCTCGACCTGTGGCTGCGCCAGTACGTCGCCGACATGGACGACCCACCGCCCGAGGTCCGCGCCCGCAAGCCGCTGCGTCGCGCCAGCGTCACCCTCGACCCCAACCCCGACCAGGCCGGCTGGCACCGCTGCCACCTCTCCGTCGTCCCCCACCTCACCCACCTCGGCCGCCCCCTCACGCTCAAGCTGATCGGCCGCCTCGAACGCAGCCCGCGCTGACCCACCCACACCACCTCAGCGCCTCCAACTGACATGTCTCTCAGGACACATCACCCGCAGGAGTTCTCATGCCCCCCGACGCCGTCTCACCCCGCGCCCTCCTCCCCGAGGTCGAGTACACCCTCACCGTGCGCGACCAGCCGCTCGCCTGGCAGGTCCGCCGCGTCGAGCTCCGCGAGGCCCTCTCCACCCCCTACACCCTGCGGATCGAGCTCCTCTGCGAGGACCCCGAGCAGGACCCCGACGCCCTGCTCGGCGCCGACGCCCGCCTCACCCTCGCTCGCACCGACGAGCACCGCCGCGACATCGTCGGCCTGATCCTGCGCGTCGAACAGCTCGGCCGCCTCGGCGATCGCCGCAGCCTCCGCCTCGAGATCGGCCCCGCCCTCGCCCTCAGCGCCCACCGCGTCGACACCCGCGCCTGGCAGCGACAAAGCGCCCTGCAGATCGTTCAAGCTGTCCTCGGGGACATGCTCGCCGCGCTCGGCCGCCGCCTCCGCCTCGACCTCGACCCCGGCGCCTGCCCGCCCCGCGAATACTGCGTGCAATATCGCGAGTCCGACCTCGACCTCGTCCGGCGCCTGCTCCACGAGGAAGGCATCGCCTTCCGCTTCGAACACACCGGCGACGCCGAGACCCTCGTCCTCTTCGACACCCGCGAACGCTGCCCCGAACTCGGCACATTCCCGCTCGTCCCCCGCGCCGCACCCATCGCCGCCGCCGAGGCCGTCGAACACCTCACACGCGCCCGCGCCCTCGGCCCCACCGGCGTCACCCAGCGCGACTGGGTCGCCCTGCTCGCCGCCGACGCCCCCTTCACCCACGCCCACGACACCAGCGACGAGCGCGGCCGCCATCGCATCCGCTTCGAGCACGAGGACCGTCGCATCGACGCCGACGACGGCGGCCGGCGAGCCCGCCACAAGCTCGAGCGCCACGCCGTCGCCCGCCAGCGCTGCGTCGGCGGCGGCGACGTGCTCTGCTTCGCGCCCGGCCACCGCTTCACCCTCGGCGACGCGCCCACCGCCGACTATCTGCTGCTCTCCGTCGAGCACCACGGCGACATCACCACCGCCCCGAACTATTTTAATGAGTTCGTCTGCATCCCCGCCGGCCTGCCGTTCCGCCCGGCCCTCGACGAGCCCGCCCGTCGCCCCCGCGTGCACGGCCCGCACACCGCGATCGTGGTCGGCCCCGAAGGCGAGGAGATCCACACCGACGAGCACGGCCGCATCAAGGTCCGCTTCCACTGGGACAGCCAGCAGTCCTTCGACGAGCACGGCTCGTGCTGGATCCCCATCGCCCAGACCTGGGCCGGCGCCGGCTGGGGCGCGCTCTTCATACCCCGCGTCGGCATGGAGGTCGTCGTGCAATTCCTCGACGGCGACCCCGACCGTCCGCTCGTCGTCGGCTGCGTCTACAACTCGCTCAGCACCCCGCCCGTCGACCTCCCCGAGCACAAGACCTGCAGCGCCCTCGTCTCCGAGTCCAGCCCCGGCGGCGGTCTTGCTAACCAGATCCGCCTCGAGGACGCCCGCGGCCGCGAATCCCTCACCGTTAAAAGTCGCCGCAATCTCCACACCACCGCCGGCCACGACCACACCGCCACGGTCGCCAATGACCACACCGTGGAGATCGGCCAAGACCACACCACCTTCGTCGGCGGCAGCTCCAGGCTCACCGTCGCCGCCGGCGACCTCACCACCATGGTCGGCAGCGGCGACCTCACGACCACGGTGCTCAACGGCCACCACACCACCACCGTGCACGCCGGCACCCACACCACGACCGCCTGCGGCACCGTCAAGCTCAGATCGACCGAGGCCGACCTCGAGCTGACCGCCCGGCACGGCGTCCAGGTCGACGCCGCCGGGTCCGACCTCTTGCTCACCGCCAAGGCCCAGATCTACCTGTGCTCGAACACCAGCAAGATCTCTGCATCAGCGCAGGAAGACATCTCCCTGACCTCACACGCGGGCTCTGTCGCGCTCTGGTCCCACAGCGACGCGATCATCGACTCGGCGAGCAGCAGCCTGTTTCTCTCCGCCAAGAAGAACATCTCCATGGGCACCCCCGACGCGATCGAGATCAGCGGCGACGACGCGATCACCCTGAAGTCCAAAAAGCTGGTGCTTTGCGCCGAGGACACGCTCGAGCTCCGCGTCGGCGGCACCTCGATCACCCTCACGGCCGGCTCGATCGCCCTCGAGGCCCCCGCGATCACCAGCAAGGCGATCGGCGAGCACATCATCGCCGGGGCCCTCATTCGCCTGAACTGAGGACACCATGCCCGCCGCTCGCCTCCACCTCCTCGAGCAACTGCTCGACGGCTTCATCACCAAACCCGAGCCCGGCGTGCTCGTCGTCGCGTGCAGCGACCTCGAGGTCTTCTATCTGATCCACGTGCTCACCAGCGTCGACGAGCGCAGCTGCGCGGACCGCTTCTGGATCGTCGCGGATCCCTTCACCGGTCCTCGCGCCTATGTCGATGCCCTCGCCGCCAGCCTCGGCCTGCAGCCCGAGCCCTCTCAGACCCCGGAGCTGCGCCTGCACGCCCTGATCGAGCAATTGCTCGCGACCCTCCCGCCCGGCGATCACCGCCTCGTCTGCGCCCTGACCCCGGCGCAGATCGACGACCCCGAGGGCTTCGCGTCGCTCGCCCGGACCCTGCTGCGACCGCTCGCCGATCCCCGACTGCGCGTGATCCTGCGTGACGAACTGCGCAAGGAGCCGCGCCCCACCGCGGCCTTCGAGCTCGCCGCCGCGAGCCCCTGCGAGCAGCACTTCGCCTACACCTTCTCCCTCCCGCACGAGCTCGTCGTCGCCGACATCGAGGCGGCGGTCGACGACCCACAGCGACCGCCCCACGAGCGCGCCCCGGCGCTGCTGCAGCTCGCCAGTCGCGCGCTCGGCCACGGCCGCCTCACCGACGCACTCGCCCGCTGCGAAGCAGTCGTACAAATGCCCGTCGACCCCGCGCTGCAGGCCCTCGCCCTCGCCCTCAAGGCCGACATCCTGCGCCAGGGCCACGATCTAGAGGCCGCCCTGTCCACCGGCACCATGGCGCTCGAGTCTGCCGTCGCCGCGGGCAGCTTACCCGTGGTCGTGCACGCCGCGATGGCCCTCGGCGACCTCGCCGAGGAGCTCGGCTACCCCACCGACGCCACCACTTACTTCTCACTCGCCGAACGCGCCGCCGTCTTCAACCCGGACTTACAAGCCCGCGCCCACGCCCGCATCGACGCCCTCAAGGAGCACGCATGCTGATCCCCAGCGCATTCCAGCCGGTCCGGAAGCAAATCGAGCACGACACGCCCGTCCCCGACACCAGCGATCGCCAGGCGCCGCCGCTGCTGGAGGCGTTTAATACCACATTGAATCGAGCGCTCCTCCCCTTCGAGCCGCCCAGGACCCGCCAGGCCCAACGTGATCGCCTCGACGAGTCCGGCACCGCCACCACGGCCCGAAAGGCCTCCGCACTCGTCAAGCTCCTTGCGGTGTCCGTGGATAGTCTCGAGGCCGCCATCGGCATGCTCGGCACCAGGTGGGTCGCCAGCTTCGAGTGCTTCGCGGCGACGACCTTCACCCTCCACCTCGGTTGGCCACATACCCACCTGCATCCCCCGGCCCTCCTGATCCCCCTGCCCAGCATCGGCCCGGTGCTGCTGGGAAACTGCGT
The DNA here is from genome assembly GCF_013812955.1 of Nannocystis sp. GTDB lineage: Bacteria > Myxococcota_A > Polyangia > Nannocystales > Nannocystaceae > Nannocystis. Next base: position 6,037 of record NZ_JACCSO010000101.1, read on the forward strand.
ATCCGTGCTGATCGGGGGCCTTCCTGCCGCGCGTGTCGATGACTTCGGCCTGGCCGTCGGCTGCGGCACATTCACCCCGCCGTTCCAGATCGCCACCGGTTCGAGCAAGGTCTTCATCGGCGGCAAGCGAGCCGCGCGTGTCAGTGACATGACCAAACACTGTCAGACCGCCGCCAAGATCATTCCATCCACCCTCGATGCCCTGAGCCAATTGCTCCCCACTGCCGCCGCCCTGGCCCTGGCCCACACCGAGCGCAAGCGTCACGCCCGCGATGAACAGGACGCGAGCGACGCCATGGCCCGGGCCACCGATGGCTCGCAGCGGGCCCTCGCGCGCACACTCGCTGCCGAGGGCCAGGCGCACGCCCTCGCGGCCGGCATCCAGACCCAGCAAGCGGTCCACAACGCGGCCGCCCTGGCCGCATCGCTCATCATGGGCAAGGACCCGTCCACGACACCGTGCTTCGGCGCGCTGATCACCGGCGACACGAGGGTCTTGATCGGCGGCCTTCCCATGCCCTCGACCACCGGCATGCTCAAGAGCTCCGGCAAGGTCCTCAGCGGCCTCGGCAAGATCCTCAGCATTGCGACCCGCAGCAGCCTCGCCATCGACATCTTCTACGCCCTGTCCGAAGGATCTTCATCGATGGGTCGCGCCAGCAACGCCCTCCCGCGCGAGCGCTGCGTGCTCACCGGCCACCCCGTCGACGTCGTCAACGGCCGCCTCGTCTTCGACGCCATCGACCTCGAGCTCGCCGGCGCCCTTCCATTACGACTGGCGCGCAGCTACAGCTCGACCTGGAGCCGCCGCATCACCCCGCTCGGTCGCGGCTGGTCGCACAGTCTTGATGAGGCCGTCTGGCTCGAGCGACACCGGCTCGTGTACCGCGCCGGCGACGGCCGCGAGCTCGAGCTTTCGATCCCCGACGACGAGCTTTATCTACCCCTCCACCGCCTCACGCTGCGGCGCTTATCCGGCGACCGCTGGCAGATCGAGGACCACCACGGCCTGCGCCGCGACTTCGCACCGATCCCTGGCGATGCCCATCCCCACCACGCCCGCCTGATCGAGCGCCGCGATCGCCTCGGCCACAGCGAGCGTTACAGCTATGACGCACAGGCCCGGCTGATCACCGTCCAGGCCGACGGCGACCGCGAGCTTCGCTTCCACTATCACGACAACGGCCTGCTCGCGCAGATCGACCTCCCCGATCCCGACGGCCCCGGCTTCGTGCCCCACGTCCGCTACGTCTACGATCAAGAGCATTTGCTGGAGATCCACGACGCCCTCGGCCAGGTCACCCGCTACCGCCACGAGCACCACCGCATCGTCGAGGAGCAACTGCCCGGCGGCCTGGGTTTCCACTTCGCCTACGACGGCAACGACCCCGACGCCGCCTGTATCCGGACCTGGGGTGACGGCGGCATCGTCGACCACCGGCTGATCTTCGATCGTGCCCGCCGCACCACCGTCGTCATCAACGCCTGTCAGGAGACCACCATTTATCGCGCCGAGGCGCGCGGCCTCGTGATCGAGATCCAGGACCCGCGCGGCGCCATCACCCGCTTCACCCACGACGATCTCCAGCGCCCCGCCGAGATCGTCGATCCCCTCGGCCATGTCACCCGCTTCGAGTACGACCCGCGCGGCAACTGCATCCGCCACCACGCCCCCGACGGCGCCCTCAGCATCACCACCTACGACGGCCGCCTCGACCTCCCCGTCGCCCTCACCGACCCGGCCGGCGGCCAGTGGCGCTGGACCCACGACAAATACGGACGACTCCTGCGCGCCACCGACCCGCTCGGCCGCAGCACCGTCCACCACCACGAGCTGTCCCCGGAGACAGGCCATACCCTCGTCACCACCCTCCACCCGGGCGGTCGCAGCGAGCGGCGCACCCTCGATAACGCCGGACGTCTGCTGCGCATCGACCTGTCCGATGGGACATATGTAACCCACACCCACGACCGGCGCGGCCGCCTGCGCCGCAGCGTCGACGAGCGCGGGCGGGTCGAGGCCAGAGACCACGACCTGCTCGGCCGACTCACCCGCCATACCCTCCCCGACGGCCAGCTGCGCCACTTCAGCCACGAAGCCGGCGGTCAGGTCGTGCGCGCCTGCGACCCTCGCAGTGACCTGCGCTGCACCTACTCCGGCCTCGGCTGGCTCACCAGCTGCGGCGAGGGCAACGCCCCGCCCCTCACCCTCGAGCGCGACCTCGAGGGCCGCCTCACCCGCATCGCCGGCCCCACCGGCACCCTCCTGCGCATCGAACGCGACCCCGCCGGTCGCGTCCGCCTGACCGTCGACGCCCTCGGTGTGCGCCGCCGCTTCACCCGTGACCTCGCCGGCCGCACCATCGAGCTGCGCATCGAGGGCGACGCCCCGACCCGCTTCACCCGCGACCCCGCCGGCCGCATCGTCGAGGTCACGCACGGCGACGGCCGCGAGCGCATCCACGACCTGCACACCTACCGCCCCGATGGCGCCCTGCTCGGCGCCACCCGCCATCACCCCGACGGCCGCGTCACCGTCATCCAGCGCGAGCTCGATCTGCTCGGCCGCATCATCCTCGAGCAGCAGGACGAGCACAGCGTGCGCGCCGAGTACGACCTCCAGGGCCGCCTCATCCGCCTGCGCTCGTCGCTGGGCGCCGACTTTCGGTACCACCACGACGAACGGGGCCTGACACGCGTCGAGCACGGCTCGACCGGCTGGGGCATCAACTTCGAGCGCGACCGCGACGGCCACGAGCGAGCCCGGCACCTCCCTGGCGAGGTCCTGAGCTGGTGGCAGCGCGACCGCGACGGCCGTCCCCGCGAGCACGGCCTGATCGCCGCCCGTCCGCCGCAGATCCACCGCCAGCGCCGCTACACCTGGGGCCCCGACCATCGCCTGCGCGCCATCGAGGAGTGCGCACGCCGCCGGACCCTCGCCCTCGCTCCCCTCGCTCCCCCCTCAAACATCGAGCACGACCCCGCCGGTCGTCGTATCCGCACCCACCTGTCCGATGGGACATCCTGGACCTACCGCCACAACCCCGCCGGCGAGCTCACCCGCGCCAGCCGTGCCAGCACCGCTACCAATACCACCACGATCGACTATCGCCACGACGCCCTCGGCCGTCGCGTCACCCGCGCTCACAACGGCGCCGAGGTCCGATGGATCTGGCACGGCGATGTCCCCCTGCACGAGCTCGGCGGCGACGAGCCCGTCACCTGGCTATTCGAGCCCGATCGCTTCACACCCATCGCCCGCCTCGGCGCCACCCGCCACGCCATCATCGGCGACCACCTCGGCGTCCCGCTCGCCCTGCTCGACGAGCGCGGCCAGCTGGCATGGAGCGCCGAGATCGACCCCAGCGGCCACCCCCGGCCCGTTCGCGGCGATCCCACCTTATGCCCGTTTCGCGGCCCCGGCCAGCTCGCCGACCCCGACACCGGACTGCTTTATAATCGGTTTCGCGACCTCGACCCGAGCACTCGCAGCTATCTCATCCCCGACCCGCTCGGTCTGATCGGCGGCCTCGACCCTCACGCCCACGTCGCCGACCCACGCACCGAGACCGACGTCTTCGGCCTCACCCCCGACGACGCCCCGGAGTTCCAGGCCCACGCCCGCATCGCCGCCGAGCTCTCCCGCGACTTCCCGATCTCCGACCTCCCGCCCGCGATCGCCCAGGTCCTGCGCGACCCCGTCGCCGGCCCCGATCGCCAGACCAGGATCCTCCGCGCCCTGAACACCCCGGCCCGCCCCACCTGCGGCTAAACCCCTCGATTGTCACCCATGAAAACGGCCCGCGAAGCCGGAGCTTCGCGGGCCATTTTCAAAAGAAAATACGCACGCGCTCAGGCCGCGTCCGAGCTGCTCCAGCTATCCACGTACTCTGCGCCGCTCGGCTCGTAGATCCACTTGATGGTGTGATACACGAAGCGCACCGTCTCGAGCGGCGGCGTCATCGCGGCCGCCGGATCGATCGCGCTGGCCGAGTGGCGCTCGATCGAGTCGACGCGACCGTCGCAGATCTCGACCGTGAAGAACTGCTCGGTCGTCCCGTCACCCGCGGGGCTCGGGCGATAGAAGCGGAAGCAGCCCTCGATCTTCTCGTTCTTGCACAGCGCCTTGGCCAGCAGCGGCGAGGCCGAGTCGATGCGCTTCACGATCTCCAGCGGCTCGTGCACGCGGCGACCGACCGGGGCCCGCGTCCCGAGCTCCCGGGCCGTGCGCACCCGGTCCTTGAACTCGAGGCATTCGATGGTCTTGTCGCGGCCGAGGTCGTGCTGCGAGCTCTCGCCCGCGAGTTGGTTGCCGTTCGCTTTGAGGGTCAGATGGATGGTTTCAGCCATGCGCAGCAACCTAGCAATCGTCGCCCCCGAAGGCCCGGGTGCAGGCGCGGCGTCGACTCACGCGTCCAGATTATGTAATGCGCATTACACAATCTGCGCACCGCATAACTTATTTACATCACACCCTGGACAGCCGCGATCTCCGGGTCCATATCCAATGGCCATGAAAACACCAGCTGGTTCGGTCGCGCCGCGCGAACGCGTCAACATCACCTATCGCCCGGCGACGGAGGGCGCCCAGGAGGACATCGAGCTCCCCTTCAAGATCCTCGTGCTCGGCGACTTCACCGGTCGCGCCGATGACCGCCCCGTCGAGGAGCGCGAGCCCATCAGCGTCGACAAGGACAACTTTGACAAGGTCATGGCGGCGCAGCAGCTCGCCGTCGAGATCAACGTGCCCGCGGCGCTCAGCGACGACCCCGAGGCTGGCGAGTTGACCGCTTCCTTACGCTTCGCCGCGCTCGCCGACTTCCGCCCCGAGGGCCTCGCCCGTCAGGTCCCCGAGCTGCGCCGCCTGCTCGACCTGCGCGCCGCCCTGGTCGCCCTCAAGGGCCCGATCGTCAACGTCCCCGGCTTCGTCCGCAAGATCCGCGAGCTCCTGCGCGACCCGGCGCAGCGCGCCCGCCTGCTGCACGAGCTCGAGCTCGACGACACCCGATCCTGAGGAGCCACCCTTATGACCACACCTGCAACGACCACCGCAACGACCACCGCCCCCGCCGAGCAACCCTCCCTGCTCTCCACCCTGCTCGCCGAGACCCGCCTCGCCCCCGAAGACGGCGACGCCTATGACCTCGTCCGCCGCGGCGCTCGCACCCTGCTCGACGACCTGCTGCGCTCCCCCGAGCCCAGCCCCCGCGTCGACCGCGACCGCGTCCAGACCCTCATCGCCGACCTCGACCGCCGCCTCTGCGCCCAGGTCAACCTCCTCCTCCACCACCCCGCCGTCCAGCAGCTCGAGTCCGCCTGGCGCGGCCTCAAACACCTCGTCGACCAGGTCGACTTCCGCGAAAACATCCGCCTCGAGCTGCTGCAAACCACCAAGGACGAGCTCCAGCGCGACGCCGAGGACGCCCCCGAGCCGAGCCAGAGCGGCCTCTACAAGCACCTCTACAACCGCGCCTTCGGCGTGCTCGGCGGCAAGCCCTACGGGGTCGTCTGCGCCACCTTCGACGTCGGCCCCGGCGCCGAGGACCTGCAGCTGATGCAGCGCTGCGCGGCCGTCAGCGCCATGGCCCACGTGCCGTTCCTCGCCAACACCAGCCCGCGCATGTTCGGCCTGCAGAGCTTCGCCGAGCTGCCGCGCATCAAGGACCTCGAGGCCACCTTCGAGGGCCCGCAATACGCCCGCTGGAGCAGCTTTCGCGACAGCGAGGACGCGCGCTACGTCGGCCTGTGTGCCCCTCGCTTCCTGCTGCGCGCGCCTTACGGTCGCCGCGACAGCGAGCTCGCGGTCAAGCTCTTCGACTTCAGCGAGGATGTCATCGACCACCACGAGCGGTACCTGTGGGGCCCGGCCTCGCTCGCGCTCACCGCCCGCATCGCCGAGTCGTTCGCCCGCTATCGCTGGTGCCCCAACATCATCGGCCCGCAGGGCGGCGGCTCGGTGCACGGCCTCCCGCTCCATCAATACGAGCAGGGCGGCGAGCTCAAGACCCGCCTCCCCTGTGAGACGGCGATCACCGACCGTCAGGAGTTGCAGCTCGCCAACCTCGGCTTCATCGGTCTGGTGCTGCGCCAGGACAGCGACAACGCGGCCTTCTTCTCGGCCAACTCCTCGCAGCGCCCGCGCAGCTTCACGCGCACGCCCGAGGGCCTCGCCGCCCAGCAGAGCGCCCAGCTCGGCGCGCGCCTGCCCTACATGTTCGTCATCACCCGCCTCGCGCATTACCTCAAGGTCCTGCAGCGCGAGCAGATCGGCACCTGGAAGGGCCGCGCCGACCTCGAGCGCGAGCTCGGCCGGTGGATCCGCCAATACGTCGCCGATATGCCGGACCCCTCCGCGGAGACCCGCGCGCGCAAACCACTTCGCCGCGCCCGCATCGTCGTCGAGGACGTCGAGGACCAGGTCGGCTGGTATCGCTGCAGCCTGCAGATCGAGCCCTTCATCCAATTCGAGGGCGTGTCCTTCACCCTGTCGCTGGTCGGCAAGCTCGACAAACAATGAGGTCCACCGTGCATGACAGGCATGACAGGCATGACAGGCATGACAGGCATGACAGGCATGACAGGCAGCACGCCCAAGCCCATCAACCCCCCGGCGACGACGGCCCGACCCTCATGTTCCAGCGCAGCCTGCCCGGCGAGGAGCGCTGCACGATCTGCCCGTTTCGACCGGTCGGCACCGACCGCGCCGCGGGCACCTACCCACCGCGCCCCGTCCTCCCATTTCTCCCGAGCGCCGGCCCGCATCACCATACTGCACCCCATCAGGCTGCAGCCCATCGCCCGGCCGCGATGACACCGCACGCGGCATCCCATCGCAGCGCAGCGACGAGGCCGACACCGGCGAATGCTCCGCCCGCGACGCTGCCGCGCCCGGCCCTGCTCGCCACCGACCTGCGCGGCTCGGGCACCCTCGTGCTGCCCGACGCCCTCCGCTCGGCCGGCCCCGACGCGGCGACCATCGAGCGTCCCGGTGAGCCCTACCCGCACCCGCTCGACACCCGATCCGACGCGCCCCGTCACCCACTCGCAGGCAGGGCCGCGCGCGACCCCGACTTCGACGAGCTCGCCTCACCCGACATCACGGTGCTGCAAGCGACCGCCATGCCGGTGAGTCGCCCCATGCATCGCCGACCGCCCGCCGCCATCACGCCGGCTCGCACCTACCTCGCGCTCAACATCTGCCTCGGCCTGCTGATCCTCGTCGGTCTGGTCCTGCTCGCCACCCGCGCCGTCACTTCCACCGCGCCGAGCGTCTCGGCGAGCGAGTGAGCCATGCCCAGCGACCATCTCCTGTCACCACTCCCGGCGCAATCACCTCCAGCGCAATCACCTCCGCCGCAACCACACCGCGCCCTGCTCCGGATCCTCGACCTCGACGTCGAGCCGAACACCCTGTTCCTCGACCGCCCGGTCCTGCACATCGGTCGCGCGCGCGACACCTGCAACCTCGTGCTCACCGGCCCAGGGATTATTGCCCACCACTGCAGCCTGCGCCGTGACGGCGAGCGCTGGCTGCTGCGCGACCGCGGCTCGACGACCGGCACCCACGTCAACAATCGCCGCTGCCGCGAGCCGACCGTGCTGCACGACGGCGACCGGATCTCCCTCGGTCTGCATCTGCTCGAGTTTCGCGCCGCCCCGTCGCTCGCGCTCCCCCATATCCTCACCCGCCTGCGTGACGCGGCGATCGATCACCAATTCAGCCTCGACGTCCCGTCCTGCGCCCCCGCGCCCGCGATCTCGCGCACCCGCCATTCAGGCCTGCTGCGCCCCGCCGCCCTCGCTGCAGCCGCCGCCCTCGCCCTCACGCTGGGCGTCGCCGCCAACATCGCTGCGGCCCCGTCAGCCCCGTCAGCCCCACCAACTCCGCTGCCTGCAGCCTCACGCTTCGCCGCCCCGATATCATCGCACATGTCTCATGAGACATCCACGAAGATAGCCCCGGCAGCACCCGACCAACAAGTCACGGCCCCGGCGGCCCCCGACGAGCGCGCCGAATACCTCGCCGAACCCCCCGCGTTCGAGCTGCCCGCCGACGCCCTCGGCCGCGGTCGCCCGGACGCGGGCGCGCTCGTGCACGCGCTCGCCCTCCCGCCCTCGCCCGACTACAC
>NZ_JACCSO010000121.1 GCF_013812955.1 Nannocystis sp.
ACATCGAGGACCTCGTGCCCGCCCGCGCGGCGCTCGAGCGCGGCGAGATCGATCCGGCCCGCGTCAAGCGCCTCGCGCTCGACGCCGACAAGCTCGGCAGCGTCGCGGATGGCCTCGACCAGCTCGCCGACGCCCCGGAGCTGCTCGGCCACGTCGACCTGCGCCGCGAGCTCGACGATGGCCTCGTGCTCGAGCGTATGCCCTGCCCGCTCGGCGTGCTCGGCGTGGTGTTCGAGGCCCGCCCCGACGCGGTCCCGCAGATCGGCGGCCTCGCGCTCAAGAGCGGCAACGCGGCGCTGCTCAAGGGCGGGCGCGAGGCCCTGCACAGCAACCGCGCGCTGGTCGCCGTGCTCCACCGCGTGCTCGAAGCCCACGGTCAGGACCCCGCCTGCATCACCTTGCTCGAGCAGCGCGAGGAGCTGGAGGAATTGCTCGGCCACCACGACCTGATCGACCTGATCATCGCCCGCGGCGGCAAGGCCTTCGTGCATCACGTGCAGGCCAACACCAAGATCCCGGTGATGGGCCACGCCGAGGGCCTGTGCCACCTCTACCTGCACGCCGCGGCCGATCCCACGATGGCCGCCGCGATCGCCGTCGACGCCAAGTGCAGCTATCCCGCCGCCTGCAATACGATCGAGACCCTGCTCTGGGAGCCCGCCGCCGCGGAGGCCCTCGACGCCTGCGTCACCGCGCTGTACGCCGCGGGCGTCGAGATGCGCGTGTGCGCCAACACCCGCGCCCGCCACCCGGACCTGCTGCCCGCCACCGACGCCGACTGGGACGCCGAATATGGCGCCCTCATCCTCGCCATCCGCCAGGTCCCCGACCTCGACGGCGCGCTCGCCCACATCGAGGCCCACGGCTCGCGTCACACCGAGGCGATCGTCACCGCCGACGCCGCCGCCGCCGACCGCTTCCTCGCCGAGGTCGACGCCGCCGATGTGTTTTTAAATGTCAGCACTCGCTTCGCCGACGGTTACCGCTTCGGCCTCGGCGCCGAGGTCGGCATCTCGACCGGCAAGCTGCACGCCCGCGGCCCGGTCGGCGCCAGCGGCCTGCTCACCTACCGCTGGCTGCTGCGGGGCCAGGGCCAGGTCACCCGCGACTACGGCCCCGGCAAGCGCCGCTTCACCCACCGCGACCTGCCCTGACTCCACGTCACCGGCCCAAAGGACCGTACCGGCACGGGAAGCTAGAAAGTTTGTGGTGGGAAGTGTGGCTACGAGGCTCGCGCTCGCGGGCAGACGAGCTCCATCGATGTTTTCGCGAGCTAACGCAGGAAATTGGAATTCGCGTAAAAGAGCGCCACGTGACTTTCCCCGAGCGGGTGGTTGTATTAGCTAGTCCAAGGGTCACCAGGCGGCGTCCCCTTGTCGCAGGCTGCATCGCGGGCTTGACGGTACGCGAGCCTCGTTCCATACGCTAAGGTATGGAACGTACGCAAGCGTATGGTCGAAAGCTCCGGGTGGGTACCCTCCTGCGCCTGACGGGGCTGCTCCACCAGCTGGTCGGGTTACTGCTCGCGGGCGACCTCGTCGTCGCCGTTCTGCGCGACGGCTACGTCGGCGCGTTCGAGGTCGACGTGCAGCGCGCGGTGATGTTCTGGTACTTCGTCAGCGGCTTCTTCATGCTGTTCGCGGGGAGCGCGCTGGCAGAAATCGAGCGCGAGCGACCGCTACCGGCCGGGCTCGGCTGGTGGCTGCTGGGGATCGGCGTATTCGGCGGCCTGGCGATCCCGCTCTCGGGCTTCTGGCTGGCGGTGCCGCAGGGCCTGCTCGTGCTCGCCCGGGCGCGAGCACGCTGAAGACCGGCTAATCCTCCGCGGCGAAGGTCACCACCCCCACGACAGGAAAGTGATCCGAGGGGTAGCGCCCATCGACATTAAAATGATTGATGTACGCGCTATTGACCTTCTGCTTCGGCGGCACGTAGACGTAGTCGATCTTGTTGCCGCCGGTGCCGCCCTGGAAGCCGTGCGCGGTGCCCACGTTCTCCGCGTCGGGCTTGACCACGCGGAACGTGTCGCGCATCCGGACCTCGTTCGCCTGACCGTCGATCTTCGCGTCCCCCTTCAGGAACTTGGTCGCCAGGTTACCCTCGCCCGCATTGAAGTCGCCGGTGACGGCGAACGGGTCCGCGCTCGCCTGCCGAGCCGCGATCTTCTGCGACAGCAGGACAGCGCTCTTCTCGCGCGAGTTCTGCGAGACGTGATCGAAGTGGGTGTTGTAGACGTAGAACGTATAGTCCGTCTTCTTCTCGATGAAGCGCCCCCAGGTCACCGCGCGCGGGAACTTGTTGCCCCACGTCTGCGAGCCCGGCTGGTTCGGCGTATCCGAGAGCCAGAAGGTGTCGGATTGCTTTAAAGCGAAGCGCGACTTCCGATAATAAATGGCGTTGATCGGCCCCTTGGTCTTGCCGTCCTCGGTCCCGACGCCGATGCGGTCATACCCCGGCACAGCCCCGTCGATGGCGACGAGCTGGAAGTTCAGCGCCTCCTGCACCCCGACAAAGTCCGCGTCCGTGGTCGCAAATACCTGGTAGACGAGGTCCTTGCGCTTGTCCCACGCGTTCTCACCGTCGTTCGCGGTGCCGACGCGAATGTTGAAGGTCATGATCTTGACCTTCGGCCCGGGGATCACCGGCTCCTCGCCGCCGCTGCTGTCGCCCGTGTCGGACGAGCCTGCGCCCGTGTCCGACGAGCTCCCGGTCTCACCAACGCTGCCGGTGTCGGACGAGCCCCCGGTCTCGCCGACAGCAGTCCCCCCGCCGGTCTCGCCACTCGTCACGACGCCGCTGGAACCGTCCACTCCTCCGGACGCGCCGCCGCTCTCGCCAGAGCTCTGCACGCTGCCACCCGAGGTGGTGACGCCAGGCAGGGCGCCGTCACTGCCGGCGTTGCTCGTGCTGCCCCTCGTCGACGAGCCGCCGGCGTCGCCCGGAACGACCACCGCGGATCCCCCGCACCCGGCCGCCGCGAGACCGATCCAGCACAGGACCATCCGCATCTCAGCCCCGCTGACTCCGCCAAACACTTGACTCATGGCCGGCAACTTCCCGCCGAACCCCAATCAAGTCAAGCGCGATTTCACACCGGCGACTTCGAGCTCCGCTAGAACAGATACGGCACCAGCAGCCAGCTGCCCCGCTTCCACTCCGCAAACGCCGGATAGCGCGCCAGCGACCGGTCCTTACGCAGCATGTTCGGCAGCCAGATCCCGAACAGCGCCGTCCCGAGCACCAGCATGGGCGCCCAGTGCATGCCGAGCAGACAGAACGGCAGATACACCAGCAGCTCGCCCAGATAATTCGGGTTACGGCACCGGCGCCACAGCCCCTCGGTCAACAGGGTCCCCGGCGCCAGCTTGAGGTGCATATGCTTCTGCATATCGCTGACAAAATGCAGCCAGATGCCCACGCCCCACATCGCCACGCACAGCCCGAGCAGCCACGGCGCTGCGTGTAAGTCGCGGCTGGTGATCAGGTATGGTGAGACCCAGTAGAGCGTCAGAAACGCCCAGGTCTGCAGGCCCAGCGCCCAGGACACGGGCCGCTCCCACTGCTTGTCCGGGAACACCGCGCTCTTGGCGATCCACAGCAGCCCGTAGGTGCCGTGCAGCGCCAGGTAGACCCAGGCCGTCTCGTTGTGCCACGCGTCGAAGTAGGCCATCATAGCGACGATCGCCACCGCGTTGCTGCCCTTGTGGGTGTCGATGAAGAACTTGTGGGGGAGTTGCATGCGCTGGGAGCCTCCGGGCCGGCGCATCTTGCCACGAGCCGCGGGCGCTTGCCAGAAGCCGCGGGCGCTTGCCACGAGCCGCGGGCGCTGACACGCGCAAACAGCCCGCCGCGCGCGGCGGTCACAGGCACAGCGGCTGCGACGAGGCGCCCGCGCCGGGCAGGAACGGACGGATCTGCTTGATGACCAGCTTGCCCGCCTTGTCGAACTTGAACTCGAGGTCGAGCAGGACCTGCTCGGGGGCGTGGCCGCCGGGGTCGACCGGGTAGACCGCCGCGATCGAGACCAGCAGCGCCCCGAGCTCGCGCAGCTGCTCGTCGCTGAGCACATGTTCGCCGGCCGGCACCAGCGATGAGGCCGCCGCCCGCTCGATCGCCGTCACTGCCCCGTCCTTGATCGTCAGACGGTCGAGCTCGGCGGTGACGCCCGCCGGCGGGCTGACGACGTCGACCTCGCCGGCCTGGACGTTGATGGTATAGCGGCCGTCCTTCGGATCGGTCGGGTTGCCGGTGAAGGCGACCCCGTTGGCCTGCTCGTCCTCGTGGCGCAGGCTGACCAGCACGCCCATCGCCGTTTGCGCGTGGTCGATCTGATAGTATTCGCGCTCCTCGAAGGCCCCGAGGTTCCACAGGCTGGCCCACACCTCCTTGATGGCGGCGTCGATGCTGCGGCGGCCCTTGTCGGGGTCGCAGGCCGAGGGCCCGCCCGCATCGGCCGAATCGAGGGCGCAGGCGCTGACCGAGGTATAGAGG
>NZ_JACCSO010000127.1 GCF_013812955.1 Nannocystis sp.
GCGCTGCTGGACCTGCCCGCGCTCGGCGTCGCGGTGCTCGGCGAGGTGCCGCCGGGCCTGCCAGCCCCGGCGCTGCCGCAGCTGCCGTGGGCGACCCTCGTCGCGCTGATGCCCGCCGCCCTGACCATCGCGCTGGTCTCGTTCATGGAGTCGATCTCGTCGGGCCTCGCGGTCGCGGAGGCCGACCAGCGGCCGCAGGCCGACCGCGAGCTGGTCGCGCTCGGCCTCAGCAACCTCGCCTGCGGGCTGCTGCGCGGCTACCCGATCGCCGGCGGTCTGTCGCGCACGGCCGTCAATGCCCAGGCAGGGGCCCGCACCGGCCTCGCAGGGGTGTTCACGGCCACGCTGGTGGCGCTGGCCTTGCTGCTGCTGACGCCGCTGCTGCGCGGCCTGCCGCGGGTCTCGCTGGCGGCGATCATCGTCGTCGCGGTGCTCGGGCTGATCGACCGCGAGCTCCCGCGGCAGCTGTGGCGCGTGCGCCGATCCGAGCTGGCGGTGCTGGTGCTGACCTTCGCGGCGACCCTGAGCCTCGGGATCACCACCGGCCTGGGGCTCGGCGTGGTGACCTCGCTGGTGCTGTTCGTGCTGCGCAGCACGAGGCCGCACACCGCGGTGCTCGGGCGCCTGCCAGGGACCCAGGTGTACCGCAACCGCGAGCGCTTCCCCGAGGCCGAACAGCTCCCCGGCCTGGTGCTGGTGCGCCTCGACGCCCAGCTGTACTTCGCCAACGCCGCGTTCCTGCGCGAGACCCTGCTGCGCCTCGTCGACGAGGCCCCGCCGCCGGTGCGCGCGGTGATCGTCGACGCCAGCAGCATCCATGATATCGATGTCTCGGCGCTCGAGTCCCTGCGCGAGGTCCATCGCGCGCTCGCGGCCGGCGGCATCGGCCTGTACTTCGCCGACGTCAAGGGCCCCGTGCGCGACGTGCTGAGCCGCGCCGGCTTCGTCGCCGAGCTGGGCCCGGACCACTTCAGCTTCACCACCCACGAGGCGGTCCAGCGCGCGCTCGGTCTCGCGGCGGCGAGCGATCCGCGGGCCGTGCAGGCGCGCGCGGATTAGCCGGCTCGCCGAGGATGGGATCAGGCGGCTTTGTTCGGGCAGTGGCGTCCGAACCCCGGATCTGGGACCCTCGCGGCCTGGCCCGCTGCGGGCCCGAAGGAGCCGGTCGATGCGCGCGGACCCAGGTGCGGAGAGCTTCGTGTTCAACCCCTTCGTCGAGGGCTTCGACGAGGACCCGGCGCCGGTCTATAGCGAGCTGCGGGCGCGGGCGCCGGTGTACTTCTGGCCGCTGGCGGAGGCGTATCTGGTCAGTCGATATCAGGATGTGCTCGCCGTGTTGAAGGACCCGCGGCTGTCGCGTTCGCACCGCGACAACGCGCGCTATCAGCCGCTGCCGGAGGTGCCCGAGTATCAGGAGTATCGTTCGGCGACCGAGAACGGGCTGTTTCAGGTCAAGCCGGCCGACCACTTGCGGCTGCGCCGGCTGGTGAACCCGGGCTTCTCGCCGCGGGCGATCGAGCGGCTGCGCGGGCAGATCCGGGAGATCACGCTCGCGGCGCTCGCGGGCCTGCCAGCCGCCGAGCTCGTCGACCTCGCGCCGATGGTCGACGACATCCCGCTGCGGGTCATCGGTCGGCTGCTCGCCATCCCGCCCGCGATGGAGCCCGGGTTCCTGAGCTTCGCGCGCGCGCGCCTGCTGCTGATAAACCCGGCGTTGAGCTTCGAGGAGCGCGACGAGCTGATCCGCGGCCTCGCGCCCGGCTATCGTGACATCCGGACGCTGCTCGCCGAGCGGCGCCAGCGGCCCGGCGACGACCTGCTCTCGAACCTCATCCACATCGAGGAGGAGGGCGGGCGCCTGAGCGAGGCGGAGCTGATCGGCATGGTCGAGTCGATCATCATCGGCGGCGCCGATACGACCGTGCATACGCTGCGCTTCATGCTGCTGAACCTGCTGCGTAACCCCGAACAGCTCGCCCGCGTGCGCGCCGACCCGAGCCTCGCCCGCGCCGCCATGGAGGAGACCCTGCGCTTCGACCATTTTAATAAGTTCGGCACCCCGAGCTTCGTGCTCGAGGACCTGACGATCGGCGACGTGCACATCGCCAAGGGCAGCACCGTCATCCCGATGAAGGGCGCCGGCTCCCGCGACCCCGAGGTGTTCGCGCGCCCCGACGAGTTCGACCTCGCGCGCGCCGACCTCGGCGAGGCCCACAACTTCGGCCTCGGCCCGCACAGCTGCCTCGGAGCCCACCTCGCGCGCCTCGAGGCCGAGGTGGTGGTCCCGACGATCCTCGAACAATTGCCCGGCATGACCCTCGCGGGGCCGCCGCAGTTCACCCCGCACCTGTTCTTCCGGGTGATGAGCAGCCTGCCGGTGCGGCGCGGGATGACCTGAACTCAGGGACAGGTTGAACCGAGCCGGGGCGGGCGCGAGCCCTGCGACGTGCAGATGCTGCACATGGGGCGCGCGCCGTGCGTGGCCCGGCGCGGGCTCGTGGGGCCTCGCCGGGCGCGGCGGGTGCGAGTGCAGCGATTGCACGTGCTGCTGTGATTTGCGCCGCGGCGATATGCATGACGGTCGAGGCCGCAGGCTTTGCTCGCAGGGATCTCCGGCGCTCGAGCTACGCTCGTAACCCATGATTGGACTCGGTTCGGGGGTGCTCGTCAATGAGCAGGCCGTCGCGCTTTCGCCGACCATCGGCTGGCTGCTGCTCGCCTGCGCGGTCGTCGTGGTCTCGCTCGGCATCTCGCAGGCCGACCGCTGGCGGCGGCTGTGGCTGCGCACCGAGGACCCGCGCGCCCTCGGGCTGTTTCGCGTGCTCTTCGCCGTCTGGGTGCTGCTCAACGTCGGCGGCCTGTCGGAGCATTTCACCTTCCTGTTCACCGATGAGGGCATCTTCTCCACCGATACCGCCCGCGAGCTGCTCGCCCGCGAACAGTTCTCCGGGTACGGCGCCGGCGCCGGCTTCTTCGACCTGCGCGCCGTCGGCGAGTTCTTAAAAGGCCCGAAGTACTCGCTGTTATGGTTCTGGGACTCGCCGCGGGCCTTCGCGCTGCAGTTCTGGGGCTTCGTCGCGGTGACGATGGCCTTCATGTTCGGCTGGCGCACCCGGCTGATGGGCGTGCTCAGCCTGCTCGGCATGCACAGCATCACGCTGCGAAACCCGCTGTTCATGGAGGGCACGGACCTCGTCTACAGCTGCATGTTCTTCTACCTGGTCCTCTCGCAGTGCGGGCGGGCGTACAGCGTCGACAATTGGCAGCGCTGCCGCCGGCTGGCCCGTGAGGGCCGGCTGAGCCTGCCGGGCGGCCCGGGCGGCGGGGCAGGGGCGGCGCCCTCGCCGGCGCACCCGCGCGGCCTCGAGGCGATCTATCGCCGGGTGCCGGCGTGGCCGCGGCTGTTGATGATGCTGCAAGTCGCGACGATCTACGTGTATGGCGGCTGCGCGAAGAACGGCGACGTCTGGCTGCGCGGCGACAGCCTGTATTACGCCCTCAACCTCGACCACTTCTACCGGGTGCCCCCGCAGTACATGTCCGCGCTGTTCGGCACCAACCTGTTTCGGCTGATGACCTGGGTGGTCCACATCTGGCAGGCCGCGTTCCCGCTGGTGGTCGTGGGCCTCGTCACCCGCTGGGCCCTCCGCGAAGATCTGCCGCGTTACACCGGCGCGCGGCTATGGCTGGTCCGCGGGCTGTGGGCCCTGCTCGGGCTGCTCGCGCTGGTGATCGCCGAACTCGCCTATCCGGTCCACTACGCGGCGGGACCCGGCAAGCCGAGCCTGCTCGCGGTCCAGTGGCTGTTCGCGGGCGGCTGGCTGCTGGCGATGGCGAGCATCGCCTGGCTGTGGCGGCGCCTGCGAGACCGCCCGTTCCACCTGCGCCTGCTCGGGCGCGACTTTCGCCTCGACCTCGAGTGGTTCTGCGGGTGGTTCATGGGACGCCGGGTGTTCCTGACGATCGGCATCCTGTTCCACGGCCACCTGCTGGTGCTGATGAACATCGGCATGTTCGCGCCGATCATGCTGCTGACATACATGGTGTTCCTCAGCGGCCCGGAGCTCGCGCGCATGCTGCGTGCCCTCGGCCAGGTGCTCGCGCGCCTCGGCGTGCCAGGCGTGCCCACGGACGTGCGGGCCGGTCGGGGACCGATCCCCACCGAGGACCCGCGGCTCCAGCACCTACATCGTGACGCCGCCCGCCTGCCCACCTGGGCGCTGCTCATCAGCCTGGTCTTTGGGACAGGAGCCATCATCCTCACCGCGCTGGCCTGCCCCGGCGCCGGTCTCTGCGTCGCCGCTGGACTGCTGGCGCTGCTCGCCGGCGCGCTGCTCGGCGTCCGTCGTACTGACGGTGGTGAGGCCCGCTACCCGGATCGACCGTGGGCCTACGGGCCCCGGGGTCGCTTCCTGGTCGGCGCGCTGGTCGTGTATCACATCACCGCCGTCGCGGTGTGGTGCATGCCGGACAAGCAGTGTCTAAAGACGTTTCGCGCGGCCGCGCAGGCCCCGTTTCGCCTGTGGCTGACGCGCACGCATACGGCCCAGGGCTGGGGCATGTTCGCCCCGAACCCGCCGCGCCACAATGTATTTTTAAAGGTGCTGGTGACCGACGCGCACGGCGCGGTGCACGACCTGGAGACGGACATGTACGCGCCGGACCGCAAGCCGATGCCGTGGATCTTCAACGACCGCATTTTTAAGATGAACCGGCGCATGAGCGGCGGCGAGGCGGGCAAGGGCGACTGGTACCAGAAGTGGTACGGCCGCTATCAGTGCCGCGAGTGGGCCCTCCAGCACGGCGGCGTCGCCCCGCAGAAGATCGAATTGTATAAGGTGAGCTACCGGATCCCCGGCCCGGAGGAGGTGGCGCGCGGCGGCTACTACCTCCCCGAGGTCCAGCTCGCCAAGTTCGGCAAGGAGCAGCGGCTGCACACCACCCTCTGCGCGAGCGAGCCCGAGGCCCAGCTCAGCGACGAGGTGCGCGCACGCCACGGCCTGCCCCCGCTGCCCGAAGGTGCGTACAAACCGTGGGTCAAGGACCGACGCAGCAAATGGGAGAAAAAGCGACAATGATGGTACTGACGACGACGATGACACTGACGACCCGAGCGCTCGAAGTCCCGCTGGCCAGCGCCGATGTGCGCTGGCTCGACCTCGCCGCCTTCATCGCCATGGGTGTGCTGTGGCTCGCAGTCTTCGCAATGCTGTACGCGATCTACCGGATCCTCCGCAGCAAGGCCCGCGGCGGCTCCGACTGGGGCGATTCGCCGGGCCTGTGAGGCCCCGACGGCGCATAAACGAAGACGGCCATGACGCGAGTCATGACCGTCGCAGTGGCTGTTCCCGGACGATGCGTCGATGCGGCGCTCGATGTGCGTGGCCCGTGCGCCAGCTGTCGCCCGCTGTCACATATGGCTGTCGTCGGTCCTGATGCGCCGGCGGTTGACGAAGAACAGGCCGGTGACGATCCCTGCGCCGAGCAGCCAGCACAGGATGAGGGTGGCGAACTTGGGGGACGAGACCAGGAACAGCGCGGTGGCAAGCATGGCGAACCTCTTTCTTCACTTCACAGGGTTGCGTCGCTTTTGAGAGCAAGACCCGTGCCAGCGCCCCACGCGGCGTGACGGCGGCATGAGATCGTCGTCGCCGCCGATCGGCCGCGAGCCGTGCGTCCAGGTGCACCGTTTGCACCTCCGGCGGAGCGAGGTTCTCCGGGGCATGCGCACCTACCGCTCGCTCGCTCGCGGCCGGCCGCGGCGCATGCCCGGGCGCGTGGCATCGGTTATCGTGCGCGCGTGCCAGAGATCCGCGCGCTCGAGCGTCGCCACCTCCCGGAAGCCGGTCGTTTGCTCGGACGCGCCTTCCTCGATAACCCCGCCCAGCTCGCGGCGCTCGCCCATCTGTCGCCGACCCGCCGCGCCCGCGTCGTCGAGGCCCTGCACACCAGCTTCTGCGCCGCCGCGGTCGGGCACTGGACGGCCGAGGGCCTGTTCGCGCAGGACCGACTGCTCGGCGCCATGCTGGTGCTCGCCCCGGGCATCTACCCGCCGAGCCTGCGCGCCAAGCTGGTCGCCCTGCGCGGCGCGCTCGGGGCCGGCCCGCGCGGCCTGCTGAACTACGCGCGCATCGACGCGCACATGCAGGGACTGCACCCGCCCGGGCCCTGCCACTACCTCTTCATCCTCGGGGTCGACCCGCCGGACCAGGGCCGCGGCCACGGCCGGACCCTGCTGAACGCGCTGAGCGCCCGCGCCGACGCGAGCGGTCTGCCCTGCTATCTCGAGACCGACCGCGAGAGCAGCAAGCGCCTGTACGAGCGCGCCGGCTACCGCGTGATCGTGGACGCCCGCATCGCCGGCGTGAACGGCCTGAGGATGTGGACGATGCGCCGTGACCCGCCCTGAAGCATTCGTGTGATCGCCCGAGGGGGCCCGGGGATGGCGCGCGATTTAGGGACAGACCGGGGCGGCGTCGCTGCAGCTGAAGATGGGGTCCGGCGATTCGAAGGTGTTGTCGCACCACGCCGGGTCGCAGATCCCGGTGCTGAGGATCGCCGGGCCGGAGATCTCCCGGAAGGTCGAGCCGGTGATCGACATGGTCTCGGGGCCGACCAGACCGGCCTTGTACTTGGCGCCTGAACAGCGCTCACCATTGCCCGCATACTCGAAGACGGCGTGCTCGATCAGCGGCGGTGACGTCACCGAGCTGTAGATCACGCAGCCCCAGTCGCCGGCCTGCGGGGCGGCCCGCGCGGAGGTGAAGCGGACCGGCGCCTGCGCGGTGCCGGCGATGTGCAGCTTGCCCGCGAACACCTCGAGGCTGCCGCCGTCGAGCTCGACCACGGTGCCGGCCGCGATCGCCACGTCGCCGTCGCCGGAGATCTCCAGGTACGCGGGGATCAGGTACGGCACGGTCTGGGCGCTCCAGGTGCCGGGCTCATCGACCGCGTCGAAGGTGCCCTCGATCTCGACCCGGTCGTCGGCGTCGACGAACACCTGGTCGCCGTCGACGTGCAGCAGCGCCGCCGGGGCGACCCGCAGCGAGGCGCGGGCGTTGTCGGCGAAGGTGTTGCGGGCGAATGCGCGGACCGGCGCGTCGTCGCCGAGGATCACGCCGTGGCCGGCGCTGGCGCGGACCTGATTGTCCGAGAAGGTGTCCAGCGCGGCGTGGATGTCGAGCGTGGTCTCCGGCTGGTCGCCGCTCGCCATGCAGCCCTGGCCGCCGTGCTCGAACACCGCCCATTCGACGCGGCTGGCCGAGCCGCCGGAGCCGATGCGCACGCACTGCCAGTCGCCCGCCCCGGGCTCGGCGGCGGCCGAGCGGAAGTGGACCGGCGCGTCGGTCTGGCCCGCGATCACCAGCGTCGCCGCGCCGTTGTTGGGGCTGACGTTCAGGAAGCCGCCGGCCTCGACCATCACCTCGGTGTCGGCGACGATCGTGAGGGTCGCGCCGGCCGTGACGACGCTGCGCTGGAGTCGGATGCAACCTGGCCCCACGGACAGGTCCTCATCGACGACCTCGGGCAGCAGCGGGCAGGGATCGCCGGCGGTGGTGCCCTCGCTCGCGCCGCTGGTGGTCGGGGTCGCGACGGTGCTGCTGCCGCCGGTGCTGCTGCCGGTGCCGCTGGCCCCGCCATCGGCCCCTCCGTCGTCGTTGCAGCCCGCCGCGGCCAGAATCAGGATCGTCCAAACCACACACATATCGCGCATCCTCGTCCCCCCGGCCGAATCGACGGCCTCGATGGGGGATCGCTCGAGCGAGACGCGGCGTCAACTGAGGGCCCGATGCCACGGCCATGGCCCCCGGCCATATTCGTGCATTCACGCCCAGATGTGGAAGGATTCAGGAGCGGCCTGGCCGGGGGGCCTCGCGGATGGAGCGGGCCCAGGCCTCGAGGTCCGCGAGCGTCGCCTGTGGATCTCCGGCCACACGCGGGCCACGGCGCAGGCGCGCCTCGAGCTGCTCGCGCGCCCGCCGGAGCATGCTCTTCGCCGTGCCCTGCGGGACCGCGAGCGCGGTCGCCAACTCGGCGGTCGTCAGCCCCTCCCAGTAATGCAGCTCGAGCGCGATCTGAAGCTCGACGGGGATGCCTCGCAGCGCCTGCAGCAGCAGCGCCTGGTCCTTGCGGCGGGCGACCATGCCGGTCGGCGAGGTCCCGAGGTCGGCGACCGAGACGCTGCCGAAGTCGAGCGCGTCGCGGCTGCGGCGACGCGCGGTCAAATAGTGGTAGAGCTCGTTGCGGGCCACCGTGAACAGGTACGCGCGGAAGCTCGTGGCCTCGCGGATCGCGTGCTTGCTGCGGACCAGCGCGAGCAGGGTGCGCTGGATCAGGTCCTCGACCTCGTCGTCGACCTTGTGGGCGAAGAAGCGATGCAGGGCCGCGAAATAGCGGCGCAGCAGGTCGTTGCCCGCACGCGCATCGCCGGCCCGCCAGGCCTCGAGCAGCTCGATGTCAGCCTCCATGCCGCGAACCTACCACCCGCGCAGCCGCGCCGCTTCCGCATGCGCGGCTGATGTGAACGCGCCGGTGCGCCTCTCCGCGCATCTGTGAGACCTCGGAGCGTGTCGGTGCGTGCGCCTCTCCGCGCATCCGTGGGACGGCGCGGTGCAGACCCTCGACGCGGAGCGTCGGGCTCGGGCACAGTCGCGGTGCCGATGGGTCGCGCCGCGAGCGGCGACGATGACACGCACGGCCATTCGCTCCTCATGTCGTCACCCGACCAGGCCACTCCTTCGGAGCTCGGGGCCCGCTTCTTCGCGGCCGCCGAGGATGTGCCGACCTTCGAGTCGGAGCAGATGCTCGCGCAGCTCGGCGAGCGCATGTTCGGGATCCAGGCCGAGCCGCTGAAGCTCGGCCGCTACTCGGTGCTGCGCCGGATCGGCGCCGGTGGCATGGGGGTCGTGTACCTCGGCTACGACGGTGAGCTCGATCGTAAGGTCGCGCTCAAGCTCCTGCGGCTGCGCAGCGCCGACGCCGATGGCCACGCGTCGGCCCGTCTGGTCCGCGAGGCGCGGGCGCTGGCCCGTGTCGATCATCCGCACGTGATCGCGGTCCACGAGGTCGGCTCGCACGAGGGCGCCGTGTTCCTCGCCATGGATCTGGTCGAGGGCGTCTCGCTCGAGGCCTGGCAGCGCGAGCGGCCCCGGCCGTGGCGCGCGCTGGTCGAGATCTACATACAGGCGGGTCGTGGTCTGGCGGCTGCGCATGCGGCGGGGGTGATCCATCGCGACTTCAAGCCGGCCAACGTGCTCATCGGTGACGATGGCCGCGGGGGTCATCGCGCCCGGGTCGTCGACTTCGGCCTCGCGCGCGCGGCGGGTGAGCAGGGCGACGAGGTCGGGCCCACCACGAACGAGTCGCGCTCGTTGGCCGGCGACGGAGCGCTCGTGCACCCCGAGGGCACGCTCGGCTCGGCGTTGACGGCGACGGGCGCCCTGCTCGGGACGCCGGCTTACATGGCACCGGAGCAGCTGCTCGGCGGTCGGGCCGACGCCCGCAGCGATCAGTTCAGCTTCGCGCTCGGATTGCACGAGGCGCTCTGCGGCCAGCGGGCCTTCGCCGGCGACAGCGTCGATGCGCTGCGGGTCGCGGTCCTCGCGGGCCATCGCCGGCCGCTCGGCGCCGATCGCCGGGCCCCGCGCTGGCTGCATCGCATCCTCGATCGCGCGCTCGAGCTCGCGCCGGAGCGCCGCCACCCGTCGATGCAGGCGCTGCTCGACCAGCT
>NZ_JACCSO010000152.1 GCF_013812955.1 Nannocystis sp.
GTCTTCGCCTCGGCGGGCTGCTCGGCGGGCTGCTCGGCGGGCTGCTCGGCCGAAGCGGCCGCCGAAGCCGGTGAAGCGGACGCGGCTGACGCGGGCGCCGACGGAATCCCCGGGGCGGCGCTCAGCCAGACCCACCACAACGGCGTCACGAGGATGAGCACGAGAGGATCGCCAGGCTAGAAGCCGGCCCCCTCATGTATAACCCGAGCCGGGCCATAAAGGGGTGAGCTTCCGCACCATAAAACGACGTTGGAGCGGTGCCAGCGGCCGATAGGCGCGTGTACACCGGGCTCATGTCGTACAAGTTGGTGACCCTGGGTGGCGACGGTACGGGCCCCGAAGTGATGCGTGAGGGGCTGCGCGTACTGAACGCGATCTCGAGCGCGCTCGATGTCTCGTGGAGCGTGGATGACGTCCCCTGCGGCGGTCAGTACTACCTCGAGCACGGCGACCGCGACTGGCCCGAAGGCGCAGAGGCGCGCTGCGACGCGGCGGACCTGATCCTTCTCGGCGCGGTGGGCTGGCCGTCGCCGACCGGCGCGGGCCCGGTGTTGATGAAGGATGGCAAGATGGCGGGCTTTTCGCCGGTCATCGGCAACCGCACGCGCCTGAATCTGTTCGCCAACGTCCGCCCGGTGAAGCTCTACGAGGGCGTCCAGCACCGCATCCACGGGCAGAACAAGCAGGTCTGGTCCCCGGGTCAGGTCGACATGGTGATGATCCGCGAGAACACCGAGGGCCTGTACTCGCCGACCGGCGGCAAGCTCTCGCCCGGCGGTCGCACCGAGGTAGCGATCGACACGCGCGTGATCACGCGCCGCGGCAGCGAGCAGGTGATCCGCTTCGCCTTCGAGCTGTGCCGCCGCCGCAACAAGGGCGCGCCCAAGGACGGCAAGCTGCGCGTCACCCAGCTGGTCAAGGACAACGTCCTTCACGGCTGCCAGCTGTTCTCTCAGGTCTTCTACGAGATCGGCGAGGAGTACCCGGAGATCGAGAAGGACAGCGCGATCATCGACGCCTTCACGCAGTGGCTGATGGGTCAGCCCGAGTACTACGACGTGGTCGTCACCACCAACATGTTCGGCGACATCGTCACCGACCTCGCCTCCGTGCTGCAGGGCGGCATGGGCATGGCGGTCGGCGCCAACATCGGCCGCGACCACGGCATGTTCGAGCCGATCCACGGCAGCGCGCCCAAGCACGCCGGCAAGGACAAGGTCAACCCGATCGCCATGATCCTCGCGGTCAAGGAGGGCCTCGAGTGGCTCGGCAACCGCAAGCAGGACCCTCGCCTCGGCCGCGCCGCCCAGGCCATCGAAGCGGCGGTCATCGACCTGCTCAAGACCGGCGCCCCGCTCACCTACGACCTCGTCGGCGAGGCCAAGGCAGCCAAGTGCTCCGAAGTCGGCCAGTGGATCTCCGAGGCGGCAGTTCGCCACCTCGCCTGATCACCTCGCCTGGTCACTCGGTCCGGTCCGCGCGCCCTCGCGCGCACGGGGCCGAGTGCTCGTAATGTCGACGCTTAACGCTGTTAACAAAGCGAAGGTCGAGGCAGCGTCAGCCACCTCGACCTTGAACTCGAGAGACGAGACGGGCCTACGCGATTAGTGCTTGCCGGCTGCGCGGTCCGCCGCCTGCTGCTTCTCGATCTCCTTCGCCAGCTCGCCCAGGCCATCACTGACGACGCTGGTGGCGTAGATCCACCACGCAGCGATCACGGATCCGATGATCCCACAGATGAGTCCACCGATCGCCATGCCACGCCCGGTGAGGGACTTCATGCCGAGGGCGCCGAGGATGACCGCGATCAGCGTCAACGGGAGTGCATACATCCCGAAGAACGGCACGAGCGACACAACGAGACCAACGATTCCTAAAACGAGAGCTCCGACGGGCATCTGACTTCCTTGGCGCGAGATGTGATGACGGCCGGCTCCCAGCATGGGGATGACGATCTGCCGCAACCGACGTATGCCAAAAAATGGCGCGACATGCACCAGTCCTCAAACAGAGAGGCCTCACACCGGCTCAGATGAATATCGGCTGAACCGGCCCCGGACCGGCGCTTACATCCTCGCACCCTGCGAGTGAAGCGAGCCTCGACCGCATCCGAGTCCGGGCGTCGCATGCCGAATATGGCATCTACATATGCACGGTATGCCTAATGCACAGACTTGTGAATGCGAGCGATGATTGCCCACATAGACATATGCGAGCAGAGAGCTCGCGCCCGTGGGCGGGCGCGGTCACCCGCCCGCGGGCGCGAGCGCGTCAGCCCTCGCCGGCGACGATCACGTCCTCCGGGATCAGCTTACTGACCGGCCCCGAGCAGATCATCCACAATTGGTGCGCCGCGCGGGTCGCCGCGATATGCATGAGGTGGCGAGACTCGACGACTTCGGGGTAATTTTGGGAGGTGGGGTCGAGGATGACGACGTAGTCGAATTCGAGGCCCTTGACCTGGCGGACATCGGTGACGTCGATGCCGGGGGTGAAGCTGAAGTCCTGGCGACCGACGCGGCGCAGCTTGGGGACCTCGGCGATCAGCAGGGCGTCGTGGTAGACGTCGGCCTGTTGCGGGTAGCGGGCGATCAGCGCGACGCTGGCGGTGGGTTCGCGCTGGATGAGGTTGCGCAGGGCCTCGGCGAGGAAGGCGACGGCCTCGCCGGTGTCGCCGAAGCTGTAGAAGCCGACCGGGGCGCCCTCGCGGGCGATGAGCTGCTCGGAGGCGTTGTGCAGCGGGCCGAGGATGTGGCGCGAGAGCTCCATGACCTGGCGGGTGGACCGGTAGGAGATCTTCAGCGGCTGGATGGCGACGTGGGGGAGGCCGGCGTCGCGCAGGAGCTCGGGCCAGTCGGTGAAGCCGTTATCAAAGATCATCTTCTGGGCGCGGTCGCCCGAGATGGTGACGCTCTGACCGTCGCTGACGCAGTCGAGCAGCACGCGGACCTCGAGCGGGGCGAGGTCCTGGGCCTCGTCGATGACGATGTGCTCGTACTCGAAGCGCTTGCCGCCGACGAAGATGCCGCCGAACTTGAGCTGCAGCAGGCGCAGCAAGATCGCGTCGTCCTCGGGGTCGAGGCCGACGGTGCTGATGCGCTGGCGCGGGTTGGGCTTGGGCTCGGCGCCCTCCTCCTCCTCCTCGCCGCGGCGCGGCTTCGGCTCGTTGTCGAGGTCGGGGACGACCTCGCCCTCGTCGTTCTCCTCGGGCTCGGCGGGGCGTCCGGGGGCCTCGTGTTCGGCGTCGAGCTCGTGCTTGGCGGCGCACCAGTTGACGATCGAGGCGATGTCGGCGTCGCTGAAGTCGGCGGCGGCGGCCGGGTGCTCCTGGATCGCCGCGCGGATCGCCGCGCCGTCGGTCATCAGCTCGATCCAGTCGTCGCAGATGTCGCGGGTCGCGTCGCGGGCGGCCCGTAGCGCCGTCTCGGCGGCCGCGCGGGCCGAGGGGTGCAGGTTGGTGTCGCTGCGCACCCACTCGAGGGTGCGGTCGACGCGAAACACCGGCGGCAGCGCGGCGTGGCGGCGCCAGGTGCCCAGCACCGCGTCGGCGCCGGGGCGGCCCTCGAGGCGCCTGGTGAGGCCGGCCTCGATGTCGGCCAGCTGGGCGGCGACGTGGTCCTCGAGCATCTTGATCAGCACCGGATGCTTCTTGAAGCGGCTGACCGGATCGGGGGCGCCGTCGATGTGGGAGATCGGGAGGCGCAGCTTGAGCTTGCGCAGCAGCAGGGTGCTCCAGCGGCGGTAGGTCGTGACGGGCACGCCCTCGATGCCGAGCGAGGGCAGCACGTGGCGGATGTACTCGACCAGGGCCTCGTTGAAGACCATGATCAGCATCTTCGACGGGGCGAACCGGCGCTTGTCCTGATAGGCGAGGTAGGCGACGCGGTGCAGCGCGACGGTGGTCTTGCCCGAGCCCGCGCCGCCCTGGATCAGCACGATGCCGGAGTCCGGCTGGGTGATCAGGTTGAACTGCTCCTTGTCGATGAGCGCGGTGATCTCCTGCAGGTGCTTGTCGGCGCGCGGCTCGTCGTCGTCGGCGTGCACACCGAGCTGGCCGGTGGGCACGCGCACGGCGGTCCCCACTCCGCCCTCGAGCGAGGGCTTGGCTGCGCCGACGGCGTCGTGCCAGCGGCCGCGGCGGTCGCACACGTAGCTGCCCTGCGGGGCGGTGACCCGGCGCAAGGTGGCGTCGATGACGCCCACCGAGCGGCGGATGAGCACCCGGCCCTCGAGGCTGCGGGCGTCGAACTCCTCCTCGTACTCGTCCTCCTCCTCGTAGCGGTAGTAGAGGCGCGAGACCGGGGCGTTGCGCCAGTCGACGATCGACAGGCCGTCGCCGTCGTCGAGCAGAGTCCGCTTGCCGACCAGGACGTCGCGCTGGCGCAGCGACCGGGCCTCACGCAGGCGCAGGTGGCCGAAGTACGGGTTCTTCGGGTCGACCGGAGCGTCGCGCCCCTGACCCCGGGTCCGGCTCAGGGCCGCGACCTGATGCATCTGCTCGACCAGCGAGGCCTGGTCCTCCTCCTTGGCCTCGGAGAGGGCGTCGCGCAGCTCGATCATCTGGGCGTCCAGGTCCTCGAGCTGCTCGGGCGCCGTCTCGGCCTCGCGGGCGAGTCGCGCCTGAATGCGGCGAAGGATCTGCGCCTCTTCGCTGATGATGCGCTGACCCTCGGGCGACAGATCGGCAATTTCCGGTTCGGACTGGTCTTGCGACACGATCGGGGTGCATAGCAAAACGCGTCGCCACGGGCCAGTGCACACGCAGCAAAAAAAACACCCCCCACGTCGCCGTGGGAGGTGCCCCCCCTTTTCTGAAAAGGGGCCTCACGCAGCGAGCCGCGCTAAAAGCGGCTCGTGCGGAGGTTTGCGCCTCAGGCGCGGCGGCGGCGGCGGATGAAGCCCGCCAGGCCGAAGCTCAGCAGCGTGCCGAGCAGGCCCCGCGTGCTGCCCTGGGCGCTGTCCTCGACCGTGCAGCCGCAACCCTCGTCGTCGCCGACGCCATCGGTGCCGCTGGCGGCATCGGTCTCGGTCTCGCCGGTCTCGCTGTCGCCAGCGGTCGCGGTGATGTTGCCGCCGGTGACGGTGGGGTCCACCGTGGTCGTCGGCTCCGTGGCCGTGGCGCTGGTGGTCGGCGGAGCGTCGGTGGTGGTCACCGGCTCGTTGGTCGTGGTGCCCGGATCGGTGGTCGTCTCCGGCGGATCGACGGTCGTGACGGTCGTCCCACCGGTGGTGCTGGTGTCGATCGGATCGGTGGTGCCGTCGGTGGTGCCGCTGGTCTCCGGCTCGCCGGAGCTGGTGCTGGTCTCCGGCTCGACCGGCGGGACCGGATCGGGCTCGAGGGTGTTCGGCTCGGGGTTGAACGAGCAGTCGTTGAACTTGCAGCAGGGGTCGAAGCTCAGCTTCTCGATGATGTTCTTGAGGGCGAGCTCGAGGTCGGCCTGCTCCGCCGCCTTGTACGCCATG
Organism: Nannocystis sp.; assembly: GCF_013812955.1. Lineage (GTDB taxonomy): Bacteria > Myxococcota_A > Polyangia > Nannocystales > Nannocystaceae > Nannocystis. The sequence goes on from NZ_JACCSO010000152.1 coordinate 5,464, forward strand.
TTGACGTTGCCCGAGCCCCACTTCGCCATGTTGTTGAGCTTGACGAGCGAGGCGGGGACGTTGACGAGGTCGCCGAAGCCGATCACGTAGCTGGTGATGCCGGCGTTGAACATCGCCTGGAGCGGCGCCTGGACCTGGGCGTCGGTCGAGTTGTAGTCACCGTCGGTGACGACGATGTTGATGTACTCGGTGGCGTCGCTGCACGGGTACAGGTAGTCCTTGACCTTGCACTCGTTCTTGTAGGTGGCGATGTTCGCCTGGACCAGGTTGAGGCCCAGGTGCACGTAGGTGCCGGAGCCGACGCAGCCGCCGGGCAGGTTGGCCGCGGCGTCGCACTTCGGCATGTGGCTGACGGTCTTCTCGTCGAAGCCCGGCGGGTCGACGAGCGAGCCGTCGATGAAGGTCCACTTGATCGGCGGGGCGCCGTAGGGGTCGTTGCAGCCGACGCCGCACGAAGTGGCGGGGTCGAGGGCCCAGGCGAAGTTGTCCTTGCGGCAGGGACCGTACTGGACGACCAGCTTCTCTTCGGCCGGCGCGTTGAAGCCGAACACCGCGAGGCCGAGGTGGACCTGGTCCTCGACGGGGCCCTTGTTGTTGACATCCACGTCGAAGATCGAGCCCATGTCGCCGGCGAGGGCCTGGCGGGCCTCTTCCCAGCCGCCGACGCCCTGGCCGGCGTGCTTGTTGGCGACGTTCAGCATCGACGACGAGGCGTCGAGGAGGACCATGATGCGCGGCAGACCGGGGACGCAGACCGGGGCGACGACGTTCTTCTGGATCTCGGCGATGACCATCTTGAGGGCGGCGACGAGCGCGGCGTTGTCGACGGCGTTGATCGCCGCGTTGGTGCCGCCGGCGACCGCCAGCTTGTCGGCGAAGGCCTTGCCCTCGGCCTCGCCGATGGCGACGACGTAGGTCGGGATCTGCTGGTTGGTCTGGAGGTCGGCGGCGGTGAGGGACGGGTCCTCGCTCGCGGGGCTGAGCTTGGTGTCGCCCTTCGGACCGGTCCACTCACCGTCGGTGACGACCATGAGGACCGCGAGGCGCTCGCCCTTGTCCTCGGGGTGGTCGGCCTTCGTCTTGGCGATGTAGGCCTTGGCGAAGTCGAGCGCGCCCTTGGTCCAGGTGCCGATGCCGATCAGGTTGCCGTCGATCGGGGCGGGCATGGCGTCGAGCGCGGCGTTGATCGCGTCGCCGTTGGTACAGTGACCGTAGGCCTTGTCCGGCGCGGCCTCGTCGTACCAGGGCACGTCGAGCTTCTGGCCGTCCGTGATGCCCGAGCTGTCCTTGGGGATCAGGGTCCCGGCGACGCCCGGCGTCGGGTCGTGACCGAAGCGGATCAGGCCGAGGATCATGTTCTCGGCGAGGTAGCCGTTGTCGCTGGCGATGGCGGCCTTGATCGCCTTCTTCGCGCCGGCCCAACGGGTGTTGGTCAGCGGATCCGGGTCCATCTTGTCGAAGACCGTGTTCATCGAAGTCGAGTAGTCCAGGATGATCCCGAACAGCGGCTTCTTGAAGGAGCACATCTCCTCGCCCGTGCAATTCTTGGGCGCCGCCTCGAGCCTCGGGGGCTCGGTGCCACCGACGAATGCGAAGCCAATACCCGCAAGGAGGCCGAGCTGAACGCCGAGCCGCTTCCATGAACCGATCAAACTGAGACGCTTCATCGCTGTGTAATCCTTTGTCTTGCTAGTTGAAGTGGTGCACTTCGCGGTGGCCCAAGAGCCCGGTCTGTCACCCGTAGGTGGGAACGTATGTTCCGCAGAGACCCGGACGTTACGCGACTTGCCATGGGGCGTCAATACAGCGGCCATCACCGTCCATCGCCGTCCACCTTCGTCTTCGTCCGTCTTCGTCCATCTTCGTCCATCTTCGTCCATCTTCCTCGTGCTTCCTCATGATGACCGTCGCGGCGCGGACCCGAAGGTCGCGACTTCCGGGGTCGCGCTCGCATGTGAAGCAACGCACGTGCATGGCGCGCGCGTGTCACAGGCGCAGGGCTGTGACAGCGCCGCGACGCGGCAGGGCGGCTGCGGTAAAACCGGCCCCGAACATGCCGCGTTTCGCCCTCCACCCGCATCGTCCGTGGCCCTCCTTCGCCCTGCTCGTGGGTCTCGTCGCCGGCCTCGCCGGATGCGCGCGGCCGGGGCCGGCGAGCGAGCAAGTGCGCACC